>NZ_JANSIN010000006.1:0-91338 GCF_047462115.1 Synechococcus sp. R50.1
TGGTAGTAATCCGTACTGAACATATTATACATTATTTTCAGTATAGTTGAGCTTATTATTGACTAGAGTCATGCTCTTCTCTGAACACGGAGCAAGCCCAGTTCCTGGCCCCCGGCCAATGGGAGCGACTTGGATCGAGAATACCTGGCTGAGGAGATCGCATCTCAGAGAAGACAACGGCACCGGGAACCATCTGAATCGCTCACCTGTTGAAGATGATGAGTTTTTCCCAGATGGACAATGGGAGTGGATCCGCTGTCTGCAAACTGAGTTATCCTGCCGCCAGAATTGCCTCCAACAAGGGATCCGCCCCAAAACGCACCACATCCGTACAGGGCCGTCCGGTCTCGGCTTCCACCCGGCGGATCTGCTCTAGGGCTGCTTCTTCCTCCCAGCCGAAGGTATTGAGGGCAACCCCCACCACGGGCGCGGGGGCAAAGGCCCCGGCAGCTGCCGCCACCTGTTCATACAGCTCAATCACCTTGGGTAAGGGCGGGATGGGCACGTAGTCTATCCCCTTGATGTGGGTCTGGCCGGCGCGGTGTACCAGGATAAGGTGGGTGGGCTGGGATCCACGCAACAGAGGCAAGGTGGCCGTAGAGGCGGGGTTGAGCAGGGATCCCTGACCTTCCAGGTGCAGAATGTCGTGGTCAGAGCCATAGCGCATGATCAGTTGCTCCACCGCCCCACTGGCATAGTCCACCCGCACCGCATCCAAAGGGATCCCCTCGCCGCCGATCAGAATCCCGGTTTGCCCGGTGGCCAAAAAGCGGGAGCGCAGGCCCCGTCTCAGGCTGGCCCGGTGCAGCTCCAAGCTGGTGGACATTTTGCCCACGCTCATGTCGGTGCCCACCGTCAACACCCGTTTACAGGGCAGGGTGCGGGCCAGGGCTTTCCCCACCGACAGGTTGGGGGGCTCGCGGCGAATATCCCAGATCCAGGCCCCCGGCTGCAACCACTGCCGAAACTGGGGATCCTCGGCCAAAGGCGTGTGCAGCCCATTCACCAGAGATAGGCCAGCTCGCAGGGCCAGGCCCAACTCCTCCCGCCATGCTGGCGGCAACTGCCCCCCTGAAGGGGCAATCCCAATCACCAGAACTTCAGGCCGGTGGGCCAGCGCCTCCTCCACCGAGGCCACGATGGGGATGTCTTTGGCTATTCCGGTCAGATGGGCCAGGGATCCCCCCGCCTGCTCCCGGTCGATCACCGCCACCACCGGGAAGGAGCCGTAGCGCAGCAGCCCCAGCCCCGTTTTCCCATGCTCCCCCAGCAATCCCCCGTGGAGCAGGATGGCCACGCGACTTTCGCTGGACAGGGATTCCGGCCTTCCCATTATTCCTCCCGCAGCTCTACCCCCAAACCCGGTCGGTCGGTGGGGAGCAGGCAGCCCTCCTGCAGGATGGCCCCGGCAAAGGGATCGTCGATGAGGTTGAGGTGGCTATCCAAGTCCAGGTAATCCACCAGGGGAGCCAAGTGGGCTGCCGCTGTATTCCCCAGAGCTGTGTTGCTGTAGCAGCCCAACATCACCTGTAGGCCGTGGGCTTTGGCGGTGTGGATCATGCGCCAGGCTTCGCTGAGGCCTCCGCACTTCATCAGCTTAATGTTGATCCCGTGGACGCGATCCACCAGAGGGGGGATATCGCGGCTGTCCATACAGCTCTCATCCACAAAAATGGGCAGCTTCGACTCGTGCCAGAGGGTGATCAGCTTCGCTTCCTGCCCCCTCTCCAAAGGCTGCTCCAGGTAGCTCACCCCTTGCCCCGCCAGCCAGTTGCTCATGCTCAGGGTTTGCTCCACCGTCCAAGCGCCGTTGGCATCCACTGTAATCAGGGATCCCAGCGGGATCACCTCTTGTACAGCAATCAGCATGTTCTGATCCGCCATCAGTCCTGAGCCGCTGCCCAGCTTGATCTTAAAGGCCCGCGCTTGGGTCTGTTCCATCCAGGCCAAGGCGCGCTGGCGGGCCGCCTGCGGGGTGGAGATGCCGATCGTCATCGTCGTGGGCGGAATGCGGGAGCGATCCAGCCCCCACAACTGCCACAGGGGCCTCCCCAGCCGTTTGCCCATCCAATCGTGCAGGGCCATATCCACCGCTGCCCGCGCTGCCGAAGGGATCCCGGCCCGCAGCAGTTCTGCCTCAATTGGCTGGCGCTCCCAGGGGGAGTGGCGGCGCAGGATCCCTTTGGCCACGTCCAAGCCCATCAGGATGTCGTCCAGAGACTGGTGGTAGTCGTCGCTCACCGAAAAAGGGCAAGCCTCTCCCCACCCTTCAACTCCCTCCTCCTCAATTCGCACCCAAGCCAGGGTTGTCTCGCTGTGGGTACCTCGGCTGATGGTCAAGGCGTAGCGCTTGTGAACGGTGAAAGGTTCGACGTAGAGCCGCATGGGCATCTCCAGAAGAGGAAGCTTGGAGGGGCAATTGGGCCTGGGCCGCCCCTTTGAGCTTAGCTTGGTTCCCAGCCCAGCCTGCCCCCGTCCCCAAGCCCAGAAAACAAGTTATCCCTTGCCCCGTCCGCCGTCTATGGTGGGATCCAGATCCACCGTTCTCCATACCCTTGCCACCATGAATACCGCCGAACTGCTGGTTCGCTGCCTGGAAAATGAGGGGGTGCAGTACATCTTCGGCGTTCCTGGCGAAGAAAACCTGGAAGTCCTGCAAGCCCTGCGCCGCTCCTCAATTCGCTTTATCACCACCCGCCACGAACAGGGGGCCGCCTTCATGGCCGATGTCTATGGCCGGCTGACGGGCAGAGCGGGGGTGTGTCTCTCCACCTTGGGGCCGGGCGCCACCAACCTGATGACCGGAGTTGCCGATGCCAACCTGGATGGAGCACCCCTAGTGGCCATCACCGGCCAAGTCGGCACCGACCGCATGCACATCGAATCCCATCAATACCTGGATTTGGTGGCCATGTTTGCCCCCGTCACCAAGTGGAATGCCCAGATCGTGCGCCCCAGCATCACCCCGGAGATCGTGCGCAAGGCTTTCAAATTGGCCCAAACCGAGAAGCCCGGGGCCGTCCACATCGACTTGCCGGAAAACATCGCCGCCATGGAAGCCAGCGGCACTCCCTTGAGGAGAGATCGCCTGGACAAAACCTACGCCTCCTATCAAAGCCTGAACGAAGCGGCGTCCCTGATCTCCCGCGCCCGCAACCCCTTGATTTTGGCCGGCAATGGGGCCATTCGCGCCCAAGCCAGCAGCGCCCTCACGGAATTTGCCACCCGCTTGAACATCCCCGTGGTCAACACCTTCATGGGCAAAGGAGTGATCCCCTACACCCACCCCTTGTCCTTGTGGGCCGTTGGCCTACAGCAGCGGGATCTGGTCAGTTGTGGTTTCGACCGAACCGATCTGTTGATCGCCGTCGGCTACGACCTCATCGAGTACTCTCCCAAGAAATGGAACCCCGACGGCACCATCCCCATCGTTCACATCGCTGCCCTGCCCGCAGAAATCGACAGCAGCTACATTCCGCAAGTGGAGGTGGTGGGAGACATTTCCGACTCCCTGATGGAGATCCTGCGCCGCTGCGATCGCACGGGCAAGCCGGATCCCTATGGCATCAGCCTGCGGCAGAACATCGTCCGCGAGTACACCTGCTATGCCCAAGATCAGAGCTACCCGATCAAGCCCCAAAAGCTGATCTACGACCTGCGCCAAGTCCTGCAACCGGAAGACATCGTCATCTCCGATGTCGGCGCCCACAAGATGTGGATGGCCCGCCTCTACCACTGTGACAAACCCAACACCTGTCTCATCTCCAACGGCTTTGCCGCCATGGGCATCGCCATTCCGGGGGCCTTGGCCGCCAAACTGGTGCATCCCGACCGGCGCATCGTGGCCGTAACCGGAGATGGAGGGTTCATGATGAACTGCCAAGAGCTGGAAACTGCCCTCAGGGTGGGCACTCCCTTTGTCACCCTCATCTTCAACGATGGCGGCTATGGGCTGATCGAGTGGAAGCAACACAATCAATACAACGAGGCTGCTTTCGTCAAGTTCGGCAATCCAGACTTCGTCAAGCTGGCGGAGAGCATGGGCCTCAAGGGCTACCGTGTCGAAAAGGCTGCCGAGCTGATCCCCATCCTGAAGCAGGCCCTCGAGCAGCCGGTGCCCACCCTCATCGACTGCCCTGTCGATTACGGCGAAAACCTTTACCTAACCCAGCGGTCGCAAGCGTTGGTCTGCGAGGCTTAGGGGACGAGATGGATGTGAATGCGAGATTTGAGCCGAGTTGGGGCATAGTAAGCCCAGGGTTGGCGGCATCTGGGCAGTCCAGACTTATGTATCTTTACCGTTGACCCTTAGCAGCCAAGTGCAGTGAAATAGAGGCATTGTGGGTGACCCGCCAGCATGAGCGATCTTCCTTCCCCTCCCTTTACCTCGCGCCGCGCCGGCGCTGCCAGCAAAGCTCTGGCCATCGCCAACGTCAGCATTACCCCCTTTGGCCGCAAGTTAAAGGAGCTGGGCTTTGCCGACGATAAGCAGATCCAGGACATCCAAAACGCTCTCAAAGCGGATCGAGAGGGCAACAGCAAGGCCCTGGCTCTGGTGGTCAAGGATATCGTGGGCAAAGAGATCACCCCTGACCTGGAGCGGGCCTACAAACGGCAGCAGCTCTTTGAACTCAAAATTATCTACGGGATCCCCTCCCTCGACATCGACCTGGAGCCGGTGGAGATCTCGGAGATAATCGGGCTGATCGACTCGATCTTGCCCCTCGACATCTGCAACCGCTACAAGTTCTTGCCCATTCGCCGCCAGGATAACCAAGTGACGGTGGCGATGGTCAAGCCAGACAACCTGCAGGCACTGGACGACATTCAACGGCGCTTCCGCATCCAGGGGCTGAAGCTGCAGCGGCGGGTCTTCACCCAGCGGGATTTCGAGACCCTGATCAACCGCTACATGGATGTGCAGGCGGATTTACTTGCTGTTAAAGGGATCAACGACGCTGTTGCCCAGCAGGAAGAAGAGGTGGTGGTCAATACCGCCGAAATCGATCTGGACAGCATCGAGGATGTGACTGCCGATGAGGCCGGCGAGGGATCCCTGGAGCAGCAGGTCAAATCGGCAGATGATGCCCCGATTATTAAACTGTCCAACCAGATCCTGGTCAAGGCCCTGCAGGACGGGGCGTCTGACATCCACATCGAGCCGCAAGAAGAATACCTGCGCATCCGCTTCCGCAAAGATGGGGTGTTGCGGCAGGCTTTTGAAAACTTTCCCAAGAAGATCGTCCCCGCCCTCACTGCCCGCTTTAAAATCATCTCCAACCTGAATATTGCCGAGCGGCGCATGCCCCAGGATGGGCGGATCCGGCGGGTCTTCAAGGGGCGCAAGGTGGACTTCCGGGTCAGCACCCTGCCCTCCCGCTATGGGGAGAAGATCGTGCTGCGGATCCTGGACAACTCCGCCACCCAACTGGGGCTGGACAAGCTGATCACCGACCCAGAGACCTTGGAAAGCTTCAAGGAGATTGTCAGGCGACCCTTTGGCCTAATCTTGGTGACCGGGCCAACGGGATCCGGGAAAACCACCACCCTCTACTCGGCTCTGGCGGAGGTGAACGATCCGGGCATCAACATCAGCACTGCCGAGGATCCCATTGAATACTCGCTGCCGGGGATCACCCAAGTGCAGGTGATCCGAGAAAAGGGCATGGACTTTGCCATGATCCTGCGCGCCTTCCTGCGGCAAGACCCGGATGTGATCCTGGTGGGGGAAACCCGCGACCACGAGACGGCCAAAACCGCCATCGAGGCTTCCCTTACCGGTCACCTGGTGTTGACCACCCTACACACCAACGATGCCCCCGGTGCCATCGCCCGCCTGACGGAGATGGGGATCGAGCCATTTATGATCTCCAGCTCGTTGCTGGGGGTGTTGGCCCAGCGCTTGATGCGCCGAGTGTGTACGGCCTGTCGGATCCCCTACCACCCCACACCTGAGGAGCTGGCCCGCTACGGCCTTACCCTCAGTGGCGACGGCGAGCAGCTCACCTTTTACAAAGCCAACAAGCTCTCCCCCAAAGAGGTAGAACAGCGCAAGGCCACCGGCAAGCCCATCTGCGAGAACTGCGGGGGCGTGGGCTACAAAGGCCGGATAGGGGTGTACGAATTCATGCGCATGAACGACCGCCTCGCGGATTTGATCAACAAAGAAGCCCCCACTGAGGTGATCAAGGAAGCGGCGGTGGAAAGTGGCATGAAAACCCTGCTGGCCTACAGCTTGATGCTGGTGAAGCAGGGCCTCACCACGCTGGAGGAGGTGGATCGGGTGACCCTTACCGATAAGGGCCTGGAAAGTGAGCTGAAGGCCCGTGCCAAGGCTCTCAGCACCTGCCGCAACTGTGGCGCGGCCTTGCATGTAGACTGGATGGATTGCCCCTATTGCCTGACGCCGAAGTTTTAGGAAGTCGCCTTGGCCCTTGACGGTGTTGGGGTGCCGACTATAACAGTCCTATACAGTTGCCTTTCTGACATGGCTTTGGCCACTAGCTCTTTTGATAGATAGCTCTACTCACCTTTGGAGAACCCAACCCTATGCCCCAACTGATGATCGAAGACCTGATGGAAGCAATCGTCCAAAAGGGCGGTTCCGACATTCATATTTCGGCGGGTTTGCCCCCCTACTTCCGCATCAATGGTCACCTCGAGCCGACAGAGCATGAGCCTCTCTCCGCAGAGGAGGTGCAGCGGCTGATCTTCAGCATGTTGAACAATAACCAGCGCAAGCAGTTGGAGCAAAACTGGGAACTGGACTGCTCCTACGGGGTGCGCGGGATCGGGCGCTTCCGCGTGAACGTCTACCGCGATCGCGGCACCTATGCTTGCGCCATGCGGGCCCTGGCTTCTGAGATCCCCAACATCGACAAGCTGGGCCTGCCGGATGTGTGTAAGGAAGCAGCTCGCCTGCCGCGGGGCTTGGTGCTGGTAACCGGCCCAACGGGATCTGGCAAATCGACTACGCTGGCTTCCATGATCGACATGATCAACCGCGAACGGGCCGAGCACATCCTCACCATCGAGGATCCCATTGAGTATATCTACACCCCCATTCGCAGCATCATCCACCAGCGGCAACTGGGGGAAGACACCAAGAGTTTTGCCAATGCCCTGCGGGCAGCGATGCGGGAGGATCCGGATGTGATCCTGATCGGGGAGATGCGGGATCTGGAGACCATCCAGTTGGCCATTACCGCCGCCGAGACGGGCCACCTCTGCTTTGCCACGGTACACACCAGTTCTGCCGCCCAGACGGTGGATCGCTTGGTGGATGTGTTTCCGCCCGAGCAGCAGCAGCAGATTCGCGTGCAGCTCTCCAACTCCCTCAAGGCCGTCTTCTCCCAAACTCTGGCCCGCCGCCTCAATCCCAAGCCAGGAGAGCCTGGACGGGTGCTGGTGCAGGAAATCATGGTGGTGACGCCGGCCATTGCCAACCTGATTCGGGAGGGCAAAACTGCCCAGATCTACTCGGCTATCCAGACGGGGGGCAAGCAGGGCATGAAAACGCTGGAGCAAGATCTGGCTAACCTTTACCTACAGGGCAAGATCGACTTCGATACGGCCATGTCTAAGACCTCTCGCCCCGAGGAGTTGCAACGGCTTTTGGGCAACGTTACCGGGCCCTCGCCAGCCGCGGCTGCCCAGCAACAGCGGCCACCAGCAGTTGCCACCCGTCGCTAAACCTCGTTGCCACCAGGCGCGCAGGGATCCCCGGGTGAGGGTTCATTGCCGATCTCTAGCCGCTGACTTGATTTGTGGCTAAGCTCTAGCTGAGAGATTGTTGATCTGCCCAAGGTTTGGGCTGACTTCTCTTTTGCACCTGCGAAACATTTAAAGCCATTTCGTTATTTAGAGCGATCTAGCCGGGGGTACAGCCATGCCGCGCTATAAGGTTCGGGGGTTAAAGGCCGGTCAGCCGGTACGCCTGACGGTGGTGGCCAACAGCTTGACCGAAGTTCGTGCACGGCTGCGCCGAGACGGGATTTTTGCCAAACAGGAAGACATTCAGGAGGAGAAACCCTTCTTTTCCTTGGATACGTCTTTCGATTTCTCAATGCTGGGATCCATCGACATTCGCGACAAGGCAGTGTTCTCCCGGCAATTTGCTGCCTTGATCAACGCCGGCGTGTCGATGGTGCGCTCTCTTACCATCATGGAGGAGCAAACCGGCAACCCCAAACTCAAAAAGTACCTGAGGGCTATCCGAGCGGAGGTGGAGGCGGGGAAAAACCTCTCCGACTCCATCCGCCCTTATCCCGACGCCTTCGACGGCCTCTACTGCAGCATGGTGCAGGCGGGGGAGGTGGGCGGCGTGCTGGACGAAGTGCTCAACCGCCTGGCCAAGCTGCTGGAGGACATGGATCGCCTGCAGAAGCAGATCAAATCAGCCATGACCTACCCGGTGGTGGTGACGATCTTGGCTGTCTTGATTTTCTTGGGCATGGTGCTGTTCATCTTGCCCACGTTTGAGAGCATCTACAACGACTTGGGTGGGGAGCTGCCCGCCTTTACCCAGTTTTTCATCAACATCAGCAAGTTCCTGCGCACGCCCCAGTACAGCTTGGGGCTGGTGGGCTTTCTAGGGGCCGTCTATTTTGCTTTCCGGCGCTTTTACCGCACCCCTGCCGGCAAGGAGACCATCGACGCGCTGGCCCTCAAGCTCCCTCTCTTCGGGGATCTGATCCAGAAGTCGGCGGTGGCTCGCTTCTGCCGCACCTTTGGCGCTCTCACCCGCTCCGGGGTGCCGGTGCTGACTTCCTTGGAAATTGTGCGCGACACCTCCGGCAACCAGGTGGTGGCCAACGCCATTGACGCCGCCCGCCAATCCATCTCAGAGGGAGGGCAGATTGCCCCTGCTCTGGGCAAGGCCAAGGTCTTCCCAGTCATGGCCATTCAGATGATCAGCGTGGGGGAAGAGACAGGGGAGCTGGACGCGATGCTGATGAAGACGGCGGATTTCTACGAGCTGGAGGTGGAGGAGGCGGTACGCGCCCTCACCAGCCTGCTGGAGCCGTTGATGATCGTGATCCTGGGCGGTATGGTGGGCTGCATTATCGTGGCCATGTACCTGCCCATGTTCAACGTGTTCGAGTTGGTGAAGTAGTGGATTGGGCTGACCCTTGAACCCCCAGGGCGGCCAGGGCACAGGGTAGGAGCAACAAAGGAAAGGGATCCCATGCTGAGGCGATGGTTAGCGGCCCTGGTGCTGTTGTTGGGGGTGGGGCTGGCAGTTTTGCTTTCCGAACAGCCGACGGGATCCCTGGCGGGACGGGTGGAGCTGCCGGCAGAGGCTCCGCCTGGGGATGTGCAGGTCATTGCAGCCGGCCCGGTCACGCGCAGCGCCAGCTTGGCCTCAGATGGCGAATATCGCTTGGATCGATTGCCTGTTGGGGAATACCAGGTGACGGTGCAGGGATCCGGCCTGGAAACGGTGGGCAGCCAGGGATCCGTTCTGGTGCGGGAGGGGGCAACGGTTCGGATCCCCACCTTGCGCCCTCAGCTTGTCCCCCCCGGTCTCTATCTCTACAGCACCAGCCAGGTGTTTACGACCGCAGAACCGGCGCGGCTGCAGTGGCGGGCCACCAGCCTGGGCTCGGTGCAGCTCAGCCTCTATCGCTTTTCCCTGACAGAGCTGCAGGGATCCCCTCTCTTGCGGGATTTGGCGGATGCTGGCTATGGCTCCCTGAATCCGGCTCTGTATCCCACCCTGCGGCGGGAGCTTGTGCGCAGTTGGCAGCAGCCGGTGCCACGACGAGCGGGAGAGGGGTGGACAGCCCAAACCTTGGAGCTGGGGATCCTGCCGCCGGGGGCCTACTGGGTGGAGGCGGAGGGCCGGGAGCCGCTGAATGCGGCTGCACCCTTGCCCCGTTTCGACCATTGGTTTTTGGTGAGCGATCTCGGCCTCATCCAGAAGCAGGATGCCAGCCAGTTGGTGGTGCAGGCGGTGCACCTGCGGGAGCTGCGTCCCCTGGCCGGGATCCAGATCCAAGTTTTCGGGGAGTGGGGGGATCCCTTGACGGCCACCACCGATGCAGAGGGGCTAGCCCGCTTTGGCCTGCCGGCGAGAGAGGGTTCTTCCCTGGTGGTCTATGGCCGCAGTGCCGACAACACCCTGCAGGCTTTGTCCCGCAGCTACGCCTATGGCTGGAACCAGCCCCACCGGATCTACGCCTACACGGATCGTCCCCTCTACCGCCCTGGCCAAACCGTCTATTTCCGCGCCCTGGTGCGAGAGCAAACCCGCCTCACGCCGCCCCCGGTAGGACAAGCAGTGCAACTGACCCTTACGGCCCCCAACGGGGATGTGTTGAGCGAACAAACCCTGGCCACCAATGCTTTTGGCAGTGTCTATGGGGAGTTTCAACTGCCGGAAGAGGCGCCCCTGGGCAGCTACGGCCTGGAGTGGCAGGTGTCAGGGCCGCAGGGATCCAGCGGCGAATACACCTCTTTTCAGGTGGAAGCCTACCGCAAGCCGGAGTTTGAGGTGGCGGTGGTGCCCGACCGACCTTGGCTGGTGCGGGGGGGATCCCTGAAGGTGCAGGTGGAGGCCGAGTATCTTTTCGGCGCGCCGGTGGCCGCTGCCCAGCTCCGCTACCGAGTTTACAGCAGCCCCGACTGGAGCCTGCGCTATGGGCTGTTGCCCCGTTCTGCCGAGGAAGACTATTTCGCCGACGACCTGGGAGAGGAGCAGGGCTACTACGGCGGCTACGGCCAGTTGGTGGCGGAAGGAGAAGGGGTGACGGATGCCCAAGGGCGGGCGGAGTTTCGCCTGGATCGCCTGCTGCAGGATCTCAACTGGGAAGAAGACAGCTACTGGGGCCCCCAAGAGGTGCAGCAGTTGCGCATCGAGGTGGAGGTGACCGACATCAGCCGTCGCACCGTGACCGGAACGGCGAGGGCCTGGGTCACGGCTGGCGAATTTGCCCTCTTTGCCGAGGCCGACCGCCACCTGCCCGCTCCGGGGGATACCCTCACCTACCGGCTGCAAGCCCGCGATTACGATGGCCGCCCCGTCAGCGCCACCGGAGAGCTGAGCCTGGAGCGCTGGCGCTGGGATCCCAAGAGCAGCACCTACCAACGGCAAGGTACCCTGCTGCGGCAGCCTTTTCAGATCGTCAACGGGGAGGGCAGCCTCACCCTCAGCTTGCCCGCCGACCTGGAGCCGGGAGACTACCGGGTGCGGTTGACGGCATGGGATCCCCGCCGTCAAAGTGCTCTGCACCGCTGGCGCGAACGGGTGCAGGAGGTGGACTATCTCTGGGTAGTGGAGCCGGGCAGCCCCCTGCAAAGTTGGGGATCCCTGCCCAGCCTGGAAGTGGTGGCGGATCGGCAGATCTACCAGGTGGGGGAGGAGGCCCAGATCCTGATAGTCTCGCCGCTGCCGGATGTGGCGGTGCTGGTGGGCATTGAGGGATCCCGGCTGCACCAGGTGCAGGTGCTGCGTCTCCAGGGGCATACGGCCACGCTGCGGCTGCCCATCCGCGGCGACTATCGTCCCAATCTCTACGTCACTGCCACTGCCATCGGCCCAGAGCGGCGGCTGTACCGAAGCGAGGCCCTGCTGCGGGTCTCCCCCTTGGATCGCTTTTTGCAGGTGGAGCTGCAAACCGATAAGCCCACCTATCGACCGGGCGAGACCGCCCAAATCCAAATCCGCACCCGCGACGCCCAGGGACAGCCGGTGAGCGCCGAGGTGGGCCTAGGGATTGTGGACAATGCCCTCTACCTATTGCGACCCGACTTCACCCCGGATATTCGCCGCTTCTTCTATGGGCGCCAGTACAACCAAGTTACCACCACTACCTCTTTCCCTCAGCAATATCCCGGCGGTGCTGACAAGCTGGCCGGCCAAGTGCGGGAAGACTTTCGCGATACCGCCGCCTGGTTCCCGGATCTGGTCACCAATGCCGATGGCCTGGCTCAGGTACAGGTGCGTTGGCCCGACAACCTGACCACCTGGCGCTTGACCGCCCGCGCTGCCACTGCCGACACCCAGGTGGGATCCGCTCTTGCCACAGTCTCGGTTAGCAAAGACCTGTTGGTGCGCTTGGCCGCTCCCCGCTTTTTCCGGGTGGGGGATCAGCTCACCTTGGCGGCCATTGTGCAAAACCGCACGGGTCAAGCCCAAGCGGTGGAGGTGCGGCTGGAAGTTCCTGTTCCTGCCGGTGGGATCTTGAAATTGCAAGGCCCGGAACGACAACGCCTCACCGTGCCGGCCCAAGGAGCGGGGCGGGTGGAATGGCCTCTCCAGGTTCTGGGGGCCGGAGATACCTCTCTGCGGGTCTGGGCGGAAGGGAATGGGCTGAAAGATGCATTGCAACTGCAGATCCCCAGCCAGCCCTTTGGGGCGGCGCATCGCTTCTCCCAAGTGGGCCAACTGGGAACCCCGTCTGGCTTGCGTGAAGGGGAGTCTGGCAGTCTGGAGTTGCCGCTGGATTGGCCCGCCACCTGGGTGCCGGGATCCCGGCAGCTTCACCTGGAACTGGCCGCTAGCCCGGCAGCAACCCTGCTGGGGCCGCTGGATTACCTGGTGAAGTTCCCCTACGGCTGCACCGAGCAAACCCTGAGTCGCTTCTTGCCCGCCCTAGCCGTCGCCCAAGTCAGCGAGCAGTTGGGCTTGAACCTGCGCTCGCAAACCCTGGAGCGGCTGCCTCGAGTGCTTCGATCCGGCTTGCAGCGACTGGAGGGATCCCAGAACTACGATGGGGGCTGGGGCTGGTGGGCCCATGACCGGAGCAACCCCTATCTGACCGGATACATCCTGCAGGGATATCATCTTGCCCAAGCCGCCGGCTATGCCCTCAAAGATTGGCAGGTGCGGCAGGCCTTGGACTATCTGGCCGCTCAACTGGCCCAGCCACAAGCCCTCTCCCCGGATCTGCAGGCTTTTGTCGCCTACAGCCTGGCCCTCTGGGATCCCGCTTTGGTGACTGCCGACCTGCCGCCGCCGGAGCGGCTCTCCACCTTTGGCCTGGCCTACCATGGCCTGGCTGCCCTGCAACTGGGCCAGAGGGATCTTGCCCAGGCAGCCCTGGATGAGGTTCTGGAGCGGCGGCAACAGGATCCCCAAGGGCGCTGGTTTATCCCGGCTGCTCCAACTCGTGCGACCCAAGAGCGCTCCACCTACGACGACATGGAGGTGGCCGGCCCCCTACTGCAATTGGCCGTTCGCTTGCAGGATGACCGGGCTGCCCAGATTGCCGAGGCCCTTCTCCAGCAGCGGCAAAACAACCGCTGGCGCACCACCAAAGCCACCGCCGATGCTCTCCTCGGCCTATCTGCCTACTACCAGGCCCAGCAGCAGCAGCTTCCCAGCCCCGGCGAGGTGCGGGTGTTGGATGGGACAACCGGATCCCTTCTCGGTCGCTGGCAGGCCGGCGCTGGGGATCCCCGCTATGGGCTGGATTGGGCTGACGCAGAAGTGGGGAACCTGAGCAGCCTGCGCCTGGAAAAGTCTGGCCCTGGCCCCCTTTACTACAGCTTGAGGGGAGAAGCCTTCGTCCCCAACCCTCTGCCCTCTCAAGCCCAAGGCTTTGCGGTGAGCCGCAGCTACTTCCGCCTACAGCCCCAGCTCCAACCCAACGGGGAGATCCGCTACCGAGAGCAGCCGCTGCGCCCTGGCGACACAGTAAGGGCCGGAGAAATCCTCCTGGCCCGGTTGACGGTGGAAGCCGAGCGGGACAGCCACTACGTGGTGGTCGAGGATCCCCTGCCCAGCGGCGCCGAGATCACCTCCCAGGATCCGCGAAAGTTCACCGGCTTGGCCCCAGACTACTGGTGGGACTGGTTTTGGACCCGCCAAGAGAATCGGGATGACCGCGTGGCCTTTTTCAGCACCGAGCTCAAGCAGGGTCGCCATGAGTTTGTCTATCTCTTCCGTCCGGAGATCCCCGGCCAATTCCAGGTGGCTCCTGCTTTGGCAGAAGAAATGTACGACCCCAGCCGCTATGGCCGCAGCGCCGCTTACTCCCTCGAAGTTCTCCCTTGAATGCCTCGAACCTGCCCACTTGGCCAGAAACAAAGTAACCAGTTGCGTCAGTGTGGCCCAAGGGCTGACGCAATGAGCAGCTGCGCATGGCTGGGCCGCCCCCAAAGCACCTGCTCCTGTTTGTAAACGACCATGCCGGGCGGGGATCCCTTGGGTTTGAACACCAGTTTCGGGCGAGTGTAGACTACCGGCACCTGTTCGCTGAGGCGACCGCGGCTGAAATGGGCCGCCAAATCAGCAGCCGCCTGCAGATCTTCGCTTTCTGCTACAGCCCCGGGGGGCAAGCGCAGCAGCACATGACTGCCGGGGATCTCTTGGGCATGAAACCACCAATCGTGTTCCTGAGCCACGCGAAAGGTGAGCTGATCATTTTGCAGGTTGTTGCGCCCCACCCAAATGGAGAAGCCACTGGGGCTGGTAAAGCGGTGGGGGTTGAAGGTTGCCGGTGAGGCATGTTTTGAGCTCGCCCGCAGAGACTCTGTCCCGCTGTTGCGAGTGGGACTCTCCAAGTAGCGCTGTTCAATCAGCTCGGTCTCAATTTCCTTGAGGGTGGTCAAGTCTTGGGGATCCCGATAGGTTTCCAGCTGCTGTAGAGACGCTTCCACCTGCTCGAGGTAGAGGATCTCTTGGCCGAGCGCCTCTTGTAGGGGCCGGATAGCATCCTGGGCCCGTTTTTGTTTGCGGTGCTTGCGGTAGTAGGCTTGGGCATTGAGAATGGCATTTTTTTCGGGGTCGAGAGGGATCTTGACCGTCTGGCCGCTGGCAAAATCCGGCAGCTCGATGTGATGCAACCCTGGCCGCCAGAGGTGGAGGTGGGCCATCAACAAGTCGGCAGCCTGCTTGGAGGCTTCCGCTTGGGTGGAGTCGGCCAGCATTGCCTCAAATTGCTCTCGCCGCTGATAGAGCTTTTTCAGCAGGGTGGATACCCTTTGCAGCAGACGGTGGCGCTCTCGCTCAAACTGTTCGCGGTTAAGCTGAGCCTGGTAGTAGCCTTCCAGAAGTTGGTGCAGATTGAGTCGAGAAGGTTGTTGCAGGGACTCCGTCCCGCTAACGGGAACGGCACCGCTTGCCCAGCCGAGAACGGTGTATCCCTGGGGAGTGGGAGCTGGGTCAAACTGGCCGGTTTCCAGACGGGTTAACCAGTCTTGCCACCTGGCAAACAGCGCCTGCCAATCGCGGGCAGAGAGGTGATCGGTGGAGGTTTGGGGCGGGATCCCAGCCTGATGGCACATCGCTTCCACCAAGTGCCGACTGAGGCCGCGATAACAGCGCAACAGCCGTTGGCCGATGGGGCCGGGGATCAGGGCAACGCGCTCTTGCCAGCAGGAGAAGGGCTCGGATCGCTGCGGGATCGGATCGGTTAGGGCCGGGGGGGCTTCATAGGGCAGGCCCGGTTGTACCGGACGGATCCGCGATTGGCGCTCGCTCACCCCATGACCACTGGCCAAAATCATGCCCGCCTCGTCCACCAAAATGGCGTTGCTGTACTTGCCCATCACCTCTAGGTAGAGATGGCGATGAGGGGGATCCCCAGGCCGAAGGGCAAAGCGAAAGTCAACCACCCGTTCCCAATCGTCCAGCAGAGCCAGCTCCGTCAGAGCCAAACCCTTCAGGTGCCGTTGGAGGAACTGGCTGAATTGAAAGCCATCCGGCTCTTTGGGAGGAGGCTGACAGAGGTGGAGACGGGCCGCCTGAGGATGCCAGCACAACAGCAAGCAGGGGCGGGCAGTGAGGGTGCGCAAGCCAATGACCACCGTCCACAGATCGGTCTGTTGGATCCATTCCACGCGGGCAGGCAACACTGGATCCCGACCTGTCTTAGCCTGGGTTAGATCGGCGAGCACAGCACGCAGGGTGGTTAAATCAACCGGCTGCATCCCTGTTGCTCCTTCGCTACGCAATGCTCAGGCGGCTGGTCTGAGGCTGGCTTATTCTGACCCTTGGCCCGCAGATCCGACGCCCCCGACAGATGTTGAGACGGGTCTGGAGTGGCTGGTGAAAAACTCTGGGCAAGTTTTACCGGGTAGTTTCACCACCTCTATCCCTATGGTGCTCCGCACCGCCGAGGCGACTGGCTGGGCAGGAGTATCCAACTCGGCAGAACAGAAGGGGTTGACCGCCTAATCTTCGTCTTCATCTTCTTCGTCATCTCCGTCTTCCCATTCCTCATCGAGATCCAGCAGCAGGGCATAGAGCTGATCAAAAAGCTCTGGCGGCTCATCGGGGGTGAGCAGGTAGGGATCCCCTTCGTCGGGCAAAGCGGCGTAGAGCAAAGCGGGATCGAGGGGAGTAAAGATGCCGTATCTCTTCTCTTGGTAGAAAAAGGTAGCCAGCAGTTGAAACTCCTGGGCATCTTCCTCGCTCTCGCCCAGCTCAAACACATCTTCTTCTTCGACCGGGGGCAATTCCCCCTGAACTGTGAGGATGTCGAAGCCATTTTGCTGCAAGGTGAGGTTCAACTCCCCCAAGACAGCCTGGATGGTGGGCAGGGTAGCCTGTAGCTCTTCGGGATCCGGCTCGTCCAGGATCCCTTCCATGTTGGCATCGCCGTTCACCGCTTGGCTGGGTTCTTCTTCCCCTTCCCAAACCAGCACTTTGATCACAGCATCAACGGGAGTCACCAGAGCATAGGTCTGCTCGTCGATGACCACCTGACGCAGGATCTCGCACTTGAGAGGCTGGTTTTGCTCGTCGCGGAGCACCAAGGTTTCATGGGATTCAGTCATTGAAAACAGCCCAGGGTAGGAAAGACGGGGGTGTACAGAAGCTCATTCTCCCATGTTCTGCCCCCCTGCAATGCTGAGGGATCCCTTCCAGGCCCACCGGCAGAACTCTATGCTTCGGCTTCTCCTTCTGCTTGGGTTAAGGCTTCCAGAGCCAATAAAATCTCCTCTTCTCGGCGGGCGTAGGTTTCTTCGTCAATTTCTCCCAAATCTAGCTGAATTTGCAGGGCCGTAAGTTCTTTTTGCAGGTTTTCTTTGCTATCCAGCTGTGCTTCGGCGCGTTCTTGGATCTGCTCTGCTAGCCAAAGCAAACTTTGGGCCGGCCAAGTCAACAATTGCCAAACCATCCCAGGGCCCCTAAAGCAGATGATGAGTCTTCGTAATCCTATCAATTTGGATTCTCAGGTGGCCATTGCCCCGGCCTAGCCGTGAAACTTTTTGTTCCCTTCCTCCCCAAGCTGGAAAGACTGGGACACGCACGAAGCGCCAGGGGAAACACTGGCTATTGGTGCTCAGGCAAGTCCTAGCCGCGAAGACTAATCCTCTCGCTGGTGCTTCTCGATCCACTCCATGAGCTCCCCCTCGGAATGGGTACACAGGCGCTCTCCCGTGATTGGGTCTTGGACAGACCACCAGACCATGCCGCTGCCATCTACCCACTGCCGCACCCGCAGTTCATCGCAGGCCGCCAAGACTGCCTTCAGGCTCTGCCAAAGGTGGCGCAGTCCTCTGAATAGTGCTGGAGAGGAAGGATCCCTGCCGCCGTACTCGGCTGCCAGTTGCCGTTCTTCTTGCTTCAGCAGTTCCACCAAGTGGGTGTTGTTGGCTGCCATAGCTGCTTCCAAACGATGGGCCAGGGAAGCTGCCATGTTTTGGCGATGACGGGCAAGGAGACTGGCTCCCCTCATTTCAGCGGCTGCATTCATAGGGCTGCTCTGCATTATCAGTACCTCTACCCGATCAATCCTACCAAAAAATCTGTAATCAGCGATACGGAAATTGCAAAAACTATGGATCATGCGCTCTGCTGGGTGGAATTCAGTCCCAGTGCTCTGCCTGGGAGCTGCCGGAAGTTGATCGAATAAGGGGCCACCTGAGCAGCTCAGGGGCTTTCCTGGGGTGACGGATTTACGCGAGCTGACCTACAGGCGGCAAATTCAAGCAGAGCGGAGACCGGTGCTTTTCCGCATCTTGCGAGAGAAAATGCGTCCAAACCTACGCAGGGCTGCCCAATTTCAGAGCGAGCCAGCCAAAACAGCTCAGGCATGAGGCGGAGGGGAAAAGGATGAAGGACTATCGACTTCAAGGAGGCCTGAATTTATCCTTCCAGCCATGTCCCGTAGCTCCTGCATCAACTCTTGATCTTGAGAGGCAGTACGTGCTCCTGACTCGGCAGCCCATGCTTTCAGGCTTTGAATTTGGTCACGAGCGATAGCAGCTAGAGGAACCGTTTGCTGAATGGCAGTCAAGATATCTTCTTGGGTGAACTCGCGGGGTGGATCCTGATTAAAGGCCATGTGCATGGCGTCATAAATAGTCTGTTCAATTTCCGCTCCGCTGAAATCCTCTGTAGCCATAGCCAGGTCGGTATAGGAAAAGTCTCGTACTCGGTTGGGCCGTAGCCGCCGGATGTGGACTTGAAAAATCTCTTCGCGCTCCCTCTGGTTGGGCAAGTTCACAAAAAAAGTTTCATCAAATCTGCCCTTGCGAAGTAGCTCGGCAGGCAAGACGCGGACATTATTGGCAGTGGCGACAATAAAAACGGGCTTGGTCTTTTCTTGCATCCACGTAATCAGGCTGCCGAAGACGCGCTTGCTGGTGCCCGAATCGCCGGAAAATTCGCTGTTGACACCGCCAAAGGCTTTGTCCAGCTCGTCGATCCACAAAACACAAGGAGCCATCGCCTCGGCAATTTGGATCATCTGGCGCACGCGGCTTTCACTTTCGCCGACAATGCCTCCAAACAATCGTCCCACATCCAGCTTGAGCAGAGGCATCCGCCACTCGCGGGCGATGGTTTTGGCACATAGGGATTTGCCGGTGCCCTGAATGCCAACCAGCAAAACTCCTTTGGGACTCGGCAGGCCATAGGCATGGGCCTGAACACTGAAGCTGTTGCGGCGCCCCCTAATCCAGGCTTTGAGGTTTTCCAGGCCACCGACGTTTTGCAGAGTCTCAGAGGGATTGTAAAACTCCAGGATTTCAGTTTGGCGGATGTATTGTTTTTTCTCTTCCAAAACGAGATCAATATCCCCTTCGCTGACTTTACCGCTGGAAGTACAGACAACCTCGGTTGACCCCTCTTCAGCGATTTCGCCAATCACCAGGTGAATGTGGCTTTGCCCATTCTTATTGGCTTGAAGCGGCGGCAGCTCAAGAGTGGCAGGATAGGCCGTGCCGCTTTTGAATAAAGGAAAGAAATCCGGTGCCTGTAAATAGGGGTTCCAGAGGCGCAAGGCATAAGTATGGCGGAGATGATCTTGGAGATGGGCAAAACGAGTTAGGGCTAATGCTCTGTCGTCAAGGGATCCCTTAAGTACAGCGCCTCTCCTGTTGACTCCCCGCAGTTTAGCTGCCGGCTAGGGGCAAGTAGCATGGGTTGTCAGCTAGGGGATCCCGCTAGCGTTTTGCAGGAGTTGGGGGAGGTAGGTAGAGGGTATCGCGGTGGTCAAACCAGATGCTCGCCAAACCTTTAAGCCAGAGGGACAGCCAGATCCATTTCCACTTGAAATCAAGTCTTGCGCCTTTGAGGTTTGCGCCTTCTACAGTGGCATGATCCAGGTTGGAGCCTTCCAAGTTGGCATAGCTCAGGTCAGCCCAACTGAGATCGGCCCCGCTGAGATTGGCTCGGCTGAGATCGGCCCCGCTGAGATTGGCTCCAATAAGGTTGGCCCCGCTTAAATTGGCGCCGACCAGCTTGACTCCGCCCAAGTCGATCCAGTTCAAGTTAGCTCCGCTTAAGTCGGCTCCCTCCAGGTTTCTGTTGTCGGGCCGACCATTGACCAGTTCCCACACAAGATGCCACTTGGCATCGAGCTGAGTTTCTGGAGAAAGAATAGAGCGTCGCAGGTTGGCCAATTTCAGATCTGCCCCCCTCAGGTTGGCCCCGCTGAGGTCGGCACCGCTGAGGTAAGCGTTACGTAACTTGGCTCTGCCCAGCTTGGTCTGGGTTAGGTTGGCTTCTCCTAGCTTGGCCTTGTTGAGGCTAGCTGCGCTCAGGTCAGCCCCGCTGAGATCGGCTCTGCTTAGGGAAGCTCGGCTTAGGTTAGCTCCGATGAGCTTGACTTGGCTAAGGTCTGCCCGGCTCAGGTTGGCTTTCCTCAGATCTGCCCCGCTCAAGTCCGTTTGGCTCAGGTAGCGCAGAGGGCTGGGAGCATTGACATCAAGCAAGTTCAAACCCGACCTGCCCAGCTTGGCCTCGCTGAGGTTGGTGCCGATGAGGTTAGCCTCCCTCAGGTCGGTGCCAACTAAGCTGGCCTTGCTCAAGTTGGCTCCAATGAGCTTGGCGCCGACCAATTTGGCCCCCACCAGTTTGGCCCTGACCAGTTCAGCCTTGATCAGGCTGGCTCCACAGAGGTTGGTTCCCTCCAGGTTTGCCTTATTCAGATTGGTCTGGCTGAGGTTGGCGCCTCTCAAGTCCGCCTGACTCAGATTGGCTTTGCCCAACTCTGCCCACCTCAAATTTGCCCCGCTGAGGTTAGTTCCTCTCAGGTCAGCCTCCACCAAGCTCGCCCCTGTAAGCTTGACTCCGCTCAAGTCAGCCTGGCTCAAATTGGCCCTGCTCAGGTCGGCATAGATCAGGTTTCTTGCCTGAGCACGGCCGTTGACGAGCTCCCACACCAAGCGCCACTTGGGATCCAGCTGTGTCTCAGAAGAGACGAGAACTCTGCGCAGGTTCGCCAGCTCCAGCTTGGCTCCCCGCAGGTTGGCCTGAGTCAAGTCGGCCCCCTCCAAGTTGGCCTCGCTGAGGTTGGCTTGGCTGAGGTTGGCTCCTCTCAAGTTGGCCGCGGCCAGCCTCGCCCCTTTGAGATTTGCTCGCGTCAGGTCTCTTCCCCTCAGGTCGGCCCGCTCTAGAATAGCCCTGCTCAAGTCAACGTGGTTCAGTTTTTTTTCCTGAGCACGGCCGTTGACGAGCTCCCACACCAAGCGCCACTTGGGATCCAGCTGTGTCTCAGAAGAGACGAGAACTCTGCGCAGGTTCGCCAGCTCCAGCTTGGCTCCCCGCAGGTTGGCCTGAGTCAAGTCGGCCCCCTCCAAGTTGGCCTCGCTGAGGTTGGCTTGGCTGAGGTTGGCTCCTCTCAAGTTGGCCGCGGCCAGCCTCGCCCCTCTGAGATTTGCTCGCGTCAGGTCTCTTCCCCTCAGGTCGGCCCGCTCCAAGTTGGCTCCGCTCAAGTCGGCTTGGGCTAGGCTTTCCCCCTGGGCAACGCCGTTGATGATTGTCCACACCAGGTGCCACTTGGGATCCATCTGCGTTTTGGGAGAAATGACAACCCACCTCAAGTTGGCGTCCGTTAGGTTGGCCCCCAGCAAGCTGGCGCCGATGAGGTTGGTGCCCAGGAGGTTGGCTCCGCTCAGGTTGGCTCCGTTCAGATCGGCCCCGCTGAGGTCTGCTTGAGTTAGATTGGCTCCGCTCAGGTTGGCATGGCTGAGATTCACCTGGCTCAGTCTCGCGCGGTTTAGGTTTGCTCCTCTCAAGTCTGCCCCACTCAGATCTCGCTGACTGAGGTTGGCCTTTCTCAAATCCGCCCAGCGGAAATCTCGCTCGCCAGCCTCCAATTTTGCCCCCAGATCTCCCACCGGACGAAGGGTAACCGGATAGGCTTTCGCGATTTGGATAAGTTGGGGATCACCCGAATCCATTAGGGTTGTCCAGAGAGCAAACTGCTTTTCCCAATCCAGAGGTTGGTTTAGGGTTTGGAGGAGAAGCTCTCTGCCTTTTCCGTTGTAATGGCTAAAACATTTGATGGCGCCGTTTGCGCTTCTGGGATCCTTGCCTCTCAAAACCGGCTGGAGGATCTCTAAACTGCAATCGATATTGCCCAGATCTTTATCAGTAACTGTAGGCACGCCTCATCCCCCCTTTGGCTGCTTTGTTCCTATTCTTGCTATGGGCTTAGAGAGGGTCAAGACCAGTTCAGGGAATTCCCTTAGAAAGGTTAACCTTTGATACAGGAATTCAATCCTTTTTCAAATTCCCTGATCCAAGATAGCGAGCTGAGGAAGAGGGAACTTCCATTTTGGCTATCGGCTTGCTTCTGCCTTGCCGGCGGCTGGTGCTGCAGCTTTTCCCTCAGCCTCGGCCAAGGGATCCCGGCAGGCAACACAAGCAGGGTAGGCAGACAAATACAAGGTGTTGCGGCGGCCAAACCACTCGTAGCGGTGATCTCGGATCTGTTCGTAGCCTCGATCCCCAAGACCCTTCAAGCCAGGGAAGCTGCGGTACAGAGCCAACCACAGCTCCCCGCCCGGCAGAAGAGCAGCAATCTGTTCAACGGCGGCGGATCCCTGCCAACGGCGCTCCGGCTGCTCCAGGTCGATGAGGATCATCCCCAGCTCCACCTGCTCCGGCGGGATCCCCCATTGGGCCAAGGCAGAGGCATCTTGCATGGGGGCATAGCAAAACCGTTGCCCGCGATCCAGTTGCTCCAAGAGCTGAACGCCGGTGGCACAGAGGTTGCAGAGGCCGTCGTAGATAACCATGTAGGGCATGGTGGGATCCCTCAGGCGGGCTGACCCAAAATCTGGGCTTGGTACTGGGCTTCGGTAAGCAGTTGCCGAGGCTGCCGCTGCAGGAACACCCGACCCATCAGGTGATCGTATTCGTGCTGAAAGATCCGCGCCGGAAAATCCTGCCAGACCACCCTTTGCTGAACGCCTTCTGGAGTGTAATACTCCACCTCCACTTCGCGGGCGCGGGCCACCAGACCACGGCAATTGGGCACACTCAAGCAGCCTTCCCAACCCAGCACCTGGTCAGAACTGCAAGCCAGCAGACGGGGGTTAACCATCACCAGAGGCTGCATTTGCGGCGCTTCCGGGTAGCGGGGATTGGGACGAGAGGCCACGATCAGCACTTGGAGCAGGGATCCCACCTGAGGAGCAGCCAAGCCCACCCCCTGCGCCTCTTTCAGGGTAGCCAGCATACCTTCTATAAGATCCTGCAAGGCCGGCGTTTTGAACTCCGTCACCGGCTCGGCCACTTGCGTCAGGATGGGATCCCCCAATTGGCGTAGGCGAAAAGTCATGGCTTGCCCCAAGCAATTCTTCTTCTCAGTCTAGCGGGGATCCCTGAGCAGCCTAGCGGCTCTTGCCAGTAGCCACCAGTTCCAGGGCCAGCTTGGAGCGCTTCAGCCCTTCTGGGATGGGGATGGGGTAGTGGCCGGTAAAGCAAGCGGAGCAGAACGAGTTGGGATCCCGGCCCGTGGCAGCCAGCATGCCTTCCCAGCTCAGGTAGGCCAAAGAATCCACTCCAATCTTCTCGGCGATTTCCTCTACGGAATGCTTGGCAGCAATCAACTGATCCTGGCTATCGGTATCGATGCCGTAGAAGCAGGGATGGGTGACCGGGGGGCTGGAAATGCGCATGTGGACTTGGGTGGCCCCCGCCTGGCGCAGGGCTTTGACGATTTTCTGGCTGGTGGTGCCGCGCACAATCGAGTCGTCCACAATCACGATCCGCTTCCCCCGCAGCACGTCCTCCAGGGGGTTGAGCTTCATGCGAATGCCCCGCTCCCGCATGGATTGGGTGGGCTGGATAAAGGTGCGGCCCACGTAGCGATTTTTGATCAGCCCTTCGGTGTAAGGGATCCCCAATTGGCGAGCATAGCCAATGGCCGCCGGCGTGCCGGAATCGGGAACGGAGATCACCCAGTCGGCCTCTGCCGGAGCCTCCTTGGCCAGTTGTTCTCCCAGCCGCACCCGGTAGGAGTAGAGGCTTTCCCCGTGCATCCAACTGTCTGGGCGGGCGAAGTAGATCATCTCGAAGATGCACAGCTTGGGGGTGGCCTCCGCCCAACGCACCGATTGCAGCCCCTGACGGCTGATCCACACCAACTCTCCCGGCTCCACCTGCCGCAGAGGGTCGGCCCCAATGATATCCAAAGCACAGGTTTCTGAAGCCAATACATAATGCAGCGGCTCGGCCTCGGGGTGGCTGAGGGTGCCGTCGCTGCAGATGATCTCCAGCATCTCTGACTGCAGCAGCTCATCCAGAGCGGGGTTGCTGCTCAAAAGCCCCAACACCAGCGGACGCACCCCATAGGGATCCCGTGCCCCGATCAGGCCCTCTGGCGTGCCGATCACCAGACTAAAAGCCCCCTGACAGCGGCGCAAAGCTTGGCAAGTGGCCGCGATCCAATCTTGACCTTGGTTCACCGCCTGGGCAATGGCGTGGGCAATACACTCGGAGTCGGTGCTGCTGGTTAGGTGCCGGTCGGCGGCCTCCAGTTCCTTCCGCAGCTCTTCCGCATTGACCAAATTGCCGTTGTGGGCCAGAGCCAGCGGCCCCAGGCGAGTCTCCACGATCACCGGCTGAGCATTGGCCACGCGGCTGGATCCAGTGGTGGAGTAGCGGGTGTGACCAACCGCCAGATCCCCGGTCAGTTGGGCCAAGTTCACTTCATCGAAGACCTGGGAGACCAAGCCCATCGCCTTGTGAACCCGGCAAAAGGATCCCTCAAAAGTGGCGATCCCTGCCGATTCTTGGCCGCGATGCTGCAAGGCAAATAGGCCAAAGTAGGCCAGCTTGGCCACCTCCTCTCCTGGAGCCAGGATGCCAAAGACCCCGCAAGCCTCTTGCAGCTCTTCCCGGGCATACCCCGCCCCGCTGATGTTTTCTGAGGGGTACAGGGCATCAACGCCAACGGCAGTCTGCCCCTCTGCTTCTCCACAGCCAGAAGATGGTTCTGCTCCCGCCCTTGCTGCCATGGATCCTCGTCTTGCTGTCACGCTTACCAGTCTAACTCGGCCCAGGTCGTTCCCCTCTGTCTAGCTTCACCCCCGAAGGGGGAGTCCACAGGTGGGGTTTGCAAAAAGCTAAGACTCTATCTATAGTGTTAGCAGCGTGTGAGACGCTCCTGCTTTTGCGGCTGAGGAAGCAGGTTGGCCGGGTTTTTGAGTTGAATGCCACCGAAGCTCGGCTCTCCTAGAACCGGCAAGATCCCATAGCTTTGCGTTGTGAGGAGTCAAAGCCCATGAGACAGCAGCCCCATAGGTTCCGTCAGAGCTGGACGTTAGCAGCCCCTGTGATCAAAACCAGTGTGGCCGCTCTTCTGTCGTTGTCACTGGTGGCCTGCCAGGAAGATGCCCGCGAACAGCCTGCGGTTACCATCACGCCGATCTCGGTGGTGGCCCCAACGCCCACTCCTTTCCTCATCCCCAGTCCTGTCCCTACGCCGCTGCTCACCCCAACCCCCACTTCCACTCCCCTCTTTAATCCTTTCCCCACTCCCAGCCCCTCTCCCACCGCTTCCTTTGCGGCAGAGCCGCCTTCGATTGCCGTGGTGTCGCTGACGGACGCGCGACAGACAGTACCCTTCAACGTGCTGGTGGCCGTGACGACTCCTGCGGGTTTGGGGGCCGGCATCAGTTTCCGGGTGGAAATCCGGCAAAGCCCCCTCACCCTCACCTTTGATTTCACTGCCGCTGCCGTCGGCTGTCAGCCCAACAGCAAAACCTGCATCGGCACCATCCCCATTACCATTCCTGCTTCTGCTCCCACCGGGGATTATGAAGTGACGGCAATGGTGGCGGATACCCAGGGCCAAATCGCTTCGGCCAAAGCTCCCTTGCGGGTGTTGCCTGCGCCCAGTCCCTCCCCTTCGCCAACGCCGACCGGCACCCCTAATCCTTTTCCTTCGGTGTCGCCTTCGCCTAGCCCCAGTCCCTCTCCCCGTCCCAGTCCTTCGCCGACGCCCAGCCCGAGAAGCTCCTAACTCCCTCGATCCGTTTCTCCTGTCGATGCTCAGGGCTAAGGTAGCTCTTGAAGAACTTGCTTCAAAGTGGTGACTAAGCGTTCAATGTGGGTTTCCTGGATAATCAAAGGTGGGGAAAGGGCAATGGTATCACCTGTAGTGCGAATCAATACCCCCCGCTCGTAGCAGCGCAAAAACGCTTCAAAAGCCCGCGCTGTCGGTCGGCCAGGGATCCCTTCCAATTCAATTGCCCCCACCAAGCCGAGGTTGCGCACATCGATGACATGAGGCAAGCCCCGTAGGGAATGGAGAGCCTCTTCCCAGAGGGGAGCGAGGTTGGCAGCCCGCTCGAACAGGCCTTCTTCTCGATACAGGTTCAGGGTGGCCAAGCCGGCGGCACTGGCAACCGGGTGGCCGGAGTAGGTGTAGCCGTGGAAAAACTCGATGGGGCTCCAGGAGAGTGTCCTGCTGTTGTCCTCTGGACGGTGCAGGTCATCAACGGAACCGGCAGCCTCCATGAAGGCGGTGTAGATCTCTTGCTTGACAATCACCGCGCCCATTGGGATGGTGCCATTGGTGAGGCCCTTGGCACAGCAAATCAGATCCGGCACCACTCCGAAATAGTTGGCCGCAAAAGGGGATCCCAGCCGCCCAAAGCCGGTGATCACCTCGTCGAAGATGAGGAGAATGCCGTACTTGTCGCAAATGGCCCGCAGCTTTTCCAAATAGCCCACCGGCGGCAGCAACACCCCCGTTGAACCGGCAACCGGCTCCACAATTACTGCTGCAATCGTGCTGGCATCGTGGAGAGCGACGATCCGCTCCAAGTCTTCTGCCAAGTGGGATCCCCAGCGGGGCAGGCCGCGGCTAAAGGCGTTTTGCTCCAGGTTGTGGGTGTGGGGCAGGTGATCCACTCCGGGAATGAGGCTGCCGAAAAACTTGCGGTTGTTGGAGATGCCCCCGACCGAGATGCCCCCAAAGCCAACGCCGTGGTAGCCCCGTTCCCGGCCAATCAGCCGCTGCCGGGATCCCTGTCCGCGTATCCGGTGGTAGGCGATGGCCATTTTCAGGGCCGTATCCACCGCCTCAGAGCCAGAGTTGGTGAAAAAAACGTGATCCAGTCCGGCAGGAGTGAGCTGGATGAGCTGCTCTGCCAGTTGAAAGGCTTTGGGATGGCCCATTTGAAAAGCTGGGGCGTAGTCCAGTTGGGCCACCTGCTGTTGGATCGCTTCCACAATCGGGGGACGACAGTGGCCAGCATTCACACACCACAGCCCGGCAGTCCCATCTAGGATTTGGCGGCCATCGTGGCTGGTGTAGTACATGTCTCGGGCGGCCACCAACAGGCGCGGGTTGGCTTTAAATTGCCGATTGGCCGTAAAGGGCATCCAAAAAGGCTCCAGATTCAGCTCCGCTTGCAGAGCGACGGCTGCTTTTTCCAGGGTTTCTTGCATGGCTGGCCCTCCGGCAGTAGATGAGATTTCAAGCTGGCAGAGATGGGATCTCTAGATTTAGATAATTGCTGGAAAGCAGATTTGGATTGGATAGTTATTGTGGATATAGTCGTTTCAAGTTAGGGTGAGACGCCGGGCTGTTGGGAGAAGCCTTCTGGCAGCGCACAGTCAACATTGAGTTAGGGGTTTAGTGTCCTAGTTTGAATCGAAATGACCACAGTCATTGGAAAGAGACTCCGTCTCGCCAACAGGAATGCTAGGGCAATCCTAATCGGCCTGAGATGCCTCTGAAAAGTTAGTATCTCCGCTCCTGAGGGAGAAAGCGGGTGATCACCACGGGGCGATAGCTGATCTGCGGGGATCCCTCGCGAAAGGCAGCCAAGGTGTGTTGTAAAAACCGTTGATCGTCCCGTTGGGGGTAATCTTCCCGCGCGTGGGAGCCACGGCTTTCCCGCCGTTCCAGGGCGCTGGCGAGGATCAAAGCCCCCACCGTCATGAGGTTGTCCAGCTCCAGCGCTTCGATCAGCTCGGTGTTCCACACCTTGCCCCGATCGTCCAAATGCAAATCCCGCTCGTAACGCTGGCGGATCTGTTGCCATGTTTGGATCCCTTCTTGGAGAACCGATTCGGTGCGGTAGACGCCGCAATGCTCGGTCATGCAATCTTGAAATTGCCGCCGCACCTGATCAATGCGGCTCTTCCCTGATCGTTCCAGGAGCCCGGCAATCCGGCTGGCGGCCTGTTTGAGTAGGGATCCCTCGTCCACTTTCGGCAAGGCTCGACCTCTGACGGCTTCTACCATGGCTGCCCCTGTGCGCCGCCCGAAAACAACGCACTCCAGGAGAGAGTTGCTGCCCAGCCGATTAGCCCCATGCACCGAAACACAGGCCGTTTCACCGGCAGCGAACAGCCCTTCCACACGGGTTTGGGCATCCCGCAGTACCTGCCCCTCCACCGTCACCGGGATCCCGCCCATGCAGTAGTGCACCGTCGGTCGCACTGGAATGGGATCGACAACCGCATCGATGCCCAAGTGGCGATGGGCCTCCTCCCAACAGAAGGGCAGCCGAGTGTGGATCTTTTCTGCCCCCAGATGCCGCAGGTCTAAGTAGACAAAATCTTTGCCGTCAATACCGCGCCCGGCCCGCACCTCCGTAACAATCGCCCGCGAGGTGATGTCCCGTGGGGCCAATTCCATCTGGCTGGGGGCATAGGCGGCCATGAAGCGCTCCCCCTTCCCATTGATCAGATAGGCCCCCTCCCCGCGCACCGCCTCTGAGATCAACACCCCCACCGGATACAGGCCCGTGGGATGAAACTGCACAAACTCCATATCTTGCAGAGGCAGGCCGGCCCGCGCCACCATCGCCATGCCATCGCCGGTGGAAGCAAAGTCGTTGGACGTGGAGTTGTAGATGCGCCCATAGCCGCCTGTAGCCAACATAACCGCCTTGGCCCGCACCACCTCCAGCCGCCCGCTGGCCTGCTCCAACATCACCACGCCCTGGGCTTGGTTGTCCTCCAGGATCAGATCCAGCACATACCATTCGCTGTAGAGCTTGACCCCAAAGCGCTTGAGGTTGCTCACCAACTCGTGCAAAATGGCCTGCCCAGTTTTGTCGGCGGCATAACAGGTGCGCGGGTGGCTGTGTCCCCCAAAGGCCCGCTGGGCAATGCGGCCATCCCGCAGGCGGGAGAACAAGACCCCCAAGTGTTCTAGGTCGATGATCACTTCAGGAGCTTCCCGGGCCAGAATCTCCACCGCATCTTGATCCGCTAGGTAATCGGATCCCTTGACGGTATCGAAGGCGTGGGCTTCCCAGGAATCTTGCGGATCGACATTTTGTAAGGCGGCGGCAATGCCCCCTTGGGCTGCTACCGAGTGGCTGCGAATGGGATGGGTTTTGGATACCAAGGCCAGGTCGAGGTTGGGATCCCGTCGCATAGCTTCCAAAGCCGCCCGGCAACCGGCCAGCCCTCCCCCAATGATGACGATGTCGTGCTCCAGCATGGATGCAGGCAAGCTCTCGCAAAGGATGTCCGCCACAGCTAGGATGGCGTTTCCCCATTATGGCCGGCTCCAGCAGCCTCCCCGGCAGCAACTGGGCATAGCTCGTTATCGCTACGCGACGCTTGCGCGAACGCGCCGGTGAGGTGTAGCCCCTTCCCCTCTGGACAAAAACTGTCAGGCCAGAAAATGAGATGCTTTCCGACAAGACCCATCCAACAGGCTTGGCTGGCTACGATAAAGGTTGGGCCTGGCTTTGCCCTTGAAGAACGTTGCAGCTCATGGCGTGGGTGAGAAGCTCTCCCTAGGAGCAGCCGGAAATGCCAGTGAGCCCGGTCTGGCAGACAGCCCTGAGCGGTGATGATTTGGTGTGGAGGATAGCTATGCGCATTGCTCAGATTGCCCCTTTGCATGAGAGTGTGCCCCCCAAGCTCTACGGCGGCACCGAGCGAGTTGTGTCTTGGCTCACCGAAGAGCTGGTGCGGCGGGGGCATGAGGTGACGTTGTTCGCCAGCGGCGACTCCCAAACCCAAGCGCGTCTAATCCCCTTTCGGGAGCGGGCTTTGCGTTTGGATCCCACGGCCATCGACACAGTGGCTCCTCATGTTTTGATGGTCGAGAAAGCCTTTCAGATGGCCGACGAGTTTGACATTATCCACGGCCACATCGACTACTATCCCTATGCCCTGGCCCGTCGCCACCCGCAGGTTTCTTTTTTGGCCACCCTACACGGGCGACTGGACATTCCGGAGCTGCAGCCCCTCTACACCGAGTTTCAGGACATTCCGGTGGTCTCCATCTCCAATGCCCAGCGGCTGCCTTTGCCCCAGGCCCGCTGGGTGGGGACGGTCTACCACGGCTTGCCCCTGGATCTCCACCGTTTCTATCCAGAAAAGGGGGACTACCTGGCCTTTTTGGGCCGGGTCTCCCCGGAAAAAGGGCTGGATACGGCTATTGAAATTGCCGTCCGGGCTGGGATGCCGCTGAAGGCTGCTATCAAGATCGATGCGGTGGATCGCCAGTACTACGAGTTAGAAATTAAGCCTTTGGCCAGTCGCCACCCCAATGTGGAGATCATAGGGGAAATCACCGACCAAGAGAAAAGCGAGTTTTTGGGCAAGGCCTATGCGGTGCTGTTTCCCATCCGCTGGCCGGAGCCCTTTGGGCTGGTGATGATTGAAGCGATGGCCTGTGGCACGCCGGTAATTGCCACCCGTTTTGGCTCAGTACCCGAGGTAATGGCCGACAGGCGCTCCGGCTTTATTGTCGACTCGGTGGAGGAAGCAGTGGAGGCTGTGGAGAAGGTGGGATCCCTAAGCCGAGCCGGGGTGCGGCAGGTGTTTGAGGAGCGGTTTAGCGTGGAGAGGATGGTGTCGGACTATGAGGCTCTCTACCACCAACTGGTAAACGAGCGGCAACTGGCCTCGAGGACGGCAGCCTAGCCTATTAGGGCCCTTGGAAAGCGGTGTCGACTATCGCCGCCATCTGAGCTGAACCTTGCTCCCTCTCTCTTTCGGTTGCATGAGAATCGAAAACAAGAGACCGAGATGGCAGAAGACATCATCCAAATTCAAGATCAGTACTACATCCGGGCCAGCGCCTCTTGGGTGGAGGCACGCTCTCATGTTCTCAAGCATGACAACTGCTTTGCCATCTTTGACCGGCGAGGGAACATGCGCCCCCTCGGCATCCGGGATCATGGCCTCTTCCGGGACGACACCCGCTTTTTGTCCCGCTGGGTGTTGGACTTGCAGGGAAAGCAGTTCCTGCTGCTCAGCTCAGAGGTGCGGGAAGACAAAGATATTTTGGCGGTGGATCTGACCAACCCGGAGTTCACCACCTCAGAGGGGCAGTTTATCGGTCAAGATACCCTGCATGTTCTACGGACTACTTTTCTGTGGAACAACGTAGCCTACGAGCGCATTCGCATTCACAACTACGGCTCGGAGCCGTTTCGCGTGCCGATTACCCTGCGCTTTGAGGCGGACTTTGCCGATATTTTTGAGATCCGGGGCATCCGACGGGCCCAGCGGGGTCAAGTGCTGCCGGCCCAGGTGAACCCTGAGGGAGTGGTTCTCCGCTACCGCGGCTTGGATGGAGTGGAGCGGCAAACCCAGTTGCAATTTTTGCCGGCGCCGGAGCTAGTGTCGGAGAAGCTGGCGCAGTGGTGGGTGCCTTTGGCCCCGCAGGAGGAACGGGATTTGGAGCTGAGGGTGATCTGCAGCTACGGCGGGGAGGAGATTGCCCCTTTGACCTACCGGGAGGCTCTGCAGGCGGAGCGGGAGCAAAGGGCTTCCTTGCGGGCGCAAGCCCACCGGATCGACACCGGCAATGCTCAGTTTAACGATTGGCTCAACGCCTCACGGGATGATCTGCTGATGATGCTCACCCGCACTCCCTACGGGCTTTATCCCTATGCGGGGGTGCCTTGGTTTACCACGGTCTTCGGGCGCGACGCCCTGATCACCGCCCTGGCCACTCTCTGGTGGTTTCCAGACTTGGCGCGGGGGGTGCTGCTGTATCTGGCGGCCCACCAGGCCCAGGAGGTGGATCCCAGCCGCGATGCCGAGCCTGGCAAGATCCTGCATGAGCAGCGCTCCAGCGAGATGGCCAAGACGCGCGAGATCCCCTTTGGCAATTATTTCGGCAGCATTGACTCCACCCCTTTGTTTGTGGTGTTGGCAGGGCGCTACGTGCGCCGCAGCGGCGATCTAGAGCTGTTGCGGCAGCTCTGGCCAAACATCGAAGCAGCCCTGCACTGGATGGACACTTACGGGGATGCGGACGGGGACGGCTTTTTGGAGTATGCCGGCAAGGCGCGGCGGGGCCTGCGCAACCAGGGCTGGAAAGATTCTGAAGATGCCATCTTCTACCCGGACGGATCCCTGGCAGAACCCCCCTTGGCCCTGTGCGAGGTGCAGGGCTATGCCTACGAAGCTAAGCAGTTGGCAGCAGAGATGGCCGAGCTGCTGGGGCGGCAAGAGCAAGCAGCCCAGTTGCGGCAACAAGCGGAAAAGCTGCAGCAGCAGTTTTGGGATCACTTCTGGTGCGAAGAGTTGGGGGGCTATGCCCTGGCTTTGGATGGCCAGAAGCAACCTTGCCGGGTGCGCAGCTCCAACATGGGCCACTGTCTGTTTTCGGGGATCGCCCATCCCGAGCACGCCGCCCGCATTGCCCGGCAACTGCTGGAGCCAGCTTTCTTCAGCGGCTGGGGGATCCGCACGGTGCCGGAGGGAGAGGGCCGCTACAACCCCATGTCCTACCACAACGGCTCCATCTGGCCCCACGACAACGCCTTGATTGCCGCAGGCTTATCTCGCTATGGCTTCAAGGGCGAAGCGGTGCGGGTTTTGACGGCGCTGTTCGATGCCAGCCAGTTTCTGGAGCTGAAGCGGCTGCCTGAGCTGTTTTGTGGCTTTCGGCGGCGACAGCGGGAGGGCCCCACCCTTTATCCGGTGGCCTGTCTGCCCCAGTCTTGGGCGGCGGCCAGTGTGTTTTTGCTGCTGCAGGCTTGTCTGGGGCTGGAGATCGACGGGCTGGCCCAACGGGTGCATTTGACCAAGCCCACTCTGCCCCTGTGGCTGCCCCACGTCATCCTTGAGAATGTGCAGGTGGGCCAGGGATCCCTGGACATCGGTCTCTATCTGCAGTCAGGAGGGGTGGGGATCAACATTCTCAGGAGTGCGGGGGACGTGGAGTTGACGGTGAAATAGTTGCAAAATTCAGGACATCCGCAACCCAACCTACAACTAAGTTTCACCTGCCAAATGTGGCGATAGGGACACAACTCAACAGTTCAGACAGCCTCTCCCTATCCCACATCACCCACATCATCAGAAGTTCTACTCTTGAATGTAGAGCTGATCCAAATTCCACAATGGCCCCAGAATGGGTCGGGGATCCACCCCTTGAATGCGGTTGCGCAGGGCTGAGAGAACCAGGGGGTTAAAAGTGCCAATTTGGGGCAGCTGTTCCTGGATGATGATTTGAAACCGGTCGTAGAGGGCCTTGCGCTTTTCAAAGTCTAGCTCCCGCACCCCTTCGATAAAGATGCGGTCGATCTCCCGTTCCCAATCGCTGACCTCAACCCCTTCTGCCGGGTTGCCGGGCAAATCTCCCAGATTAAAGAGGTGCAAACGGCCGTCGCTGCGCCAGATGTTGGAGCCGTTGTTGGGCTCGGTACCGCCGCCACCAAAGCCCAGCAGCAGGGTTTCCCAGTCGCGGCTATCGGTGCGCTGCACCAGGGTGTTGAAGGCGATGGGGGTAAAATCAACGGTGATGCCGATCCGCTCCAGGTCGGCTTTGATCAACGCGCCGGTGGCCTCTCGCTGATTGTTGCCGGCGTTGGTGAGCAAGGTGAAACGGACGCGGTTGCCCTCGGAATCCCGCAGGTGGCCCTCCGCATCATAGGTGTATCCGGCATCGAGGAGCAGTTGCCGCGCTTTTTCAGGGTTGTAGTCGTAGGTGGGCAAGCCCTCTTCGGGGCTGAGGTAGAAAGGGCTGGCGGGGGAGAAGACCGAGTGCTGGATCTGGCCCAACCCTTGCAGGACGCTATCGACGTAAAACTGCCGGTTCATGGCGTGGGCCACCGCCCGGCGGAAGTTCAAATCGTTAAACCAGCGGCTTTTGACGGGATCCACAAAAGGCCGCCCGGTCTGGGGGTTACGGGCGCGGCTGAGGTTGAAGGCAAAGAAACTGTTGTTCAATGTCTGGCCGAGATTGTAGATGGTGAACTGATCCCGTTCTTCTTCCCGCTTCAAGAGCTGAAAATCTCTCCCCCGCACCGAAAACACGTCGGTCTCGCCGGAGCGAAACTGCAGCAGCGCGGTGTCCTCTGAGTCCACAATGCGCAGGATTACCCGTTCAATGCGCGGGATCCCTTCCCCCTTCCAGTAGTAGGGATTGGGCCGGTACACCAGCCGCTGGCCAGGGGTGTATTCCTGCATGACATAGGGGCCAGCCCCCACCAATTGCTGCACCGGCGTGTCGATACCCCAGGTTTGCAAGAAAAGGGGGTTGCCCCGGCTGTCCAACTGCTCGACAGTGGGCTCGAGGATGTGCTTGGGCAAAATAGGGGATCCGGCCTGCAGCAGAAAGGGAGCGAAGGGCTCCGGCAAAACGAACTCAATCCGCCGCTCGTCCAGCGCCTGCACCTGAGGCAATGCTCCGGCTTCTCCAATTCGCTTCACATCCCGCGCAGAAGTCGGGATCCGCTCGTTGAAGATGATGCGGTTAAAGGTAAAGTCCACATCTGCTGCTGTCAGAGGCTCTCCATCCGACCAGCGCAGCCCCTCCCGCAAGGTAAAGACATACCGCAAGCCGTCCTCAGACACTTCCCAGCCTTCCGCCAGCTCCGGTTTGGGCAAGAGGGTATCCTCATCCAAGGTGACCAAGCCCGCCTCTAGGTAGGCGATAGCGTCGCGGCTAGAGCTTTCGGCGGCCAAATAGGTGTTGAAGGTTTTGGGATCCGAAGTCACCGTGGCAACCAGATGGGGGGGGCGGGTGGGCGTGGCACAAGCGCTGAGCCAGAGCAGAAGGATCCCTAGTAGAGAGACAAAAAGGTTCCTCCTGAGTCGGTTTGCCGAGGTGTTGTTTTGGCCCGCCATTTCTTTTGCCAAGTCGTTGTTCCAAGCAAGTTTGGGACGGCTCGCCCGCATCCCGCGCCCTGTGGCCCAAGCGCTCCGCGCTGCTGAGGCCCTCACCCCCAGCCCTTCTCCTAGAGGAGTAGCCCCCCTCCCGGCCCCTTTCCCAGAGGGAAAATTGGGGATCCAGGTAATGGGTGGTTTGACTGCGACTTGGGCAGATTCTGCGTTTTTGAGGGAGCGATTGCTTGCCAGTTTGGCAGCTCAGGCAGTGGGGTGACCAGGTTCTTTTCAGATTCTGATGGGAAGGTCAGAGGAAGCTTGTCCTCTCTGTTCCAGCAACAGGGCTACTGCGAAGGCAGCAATGGCCTCTCCCTGACCTATGGGGCCCAGTTTTTCGTTAGTAGTAGCCTTGACCCCCACTTGCTTGGGGGAGATCTGCATCGCCTCTGCCAGGCGGGCCTGCATGGCGGGGATGTGAGGTTTGAGCTTGGGCTGCTCCGCCACCACCACACTGTCTACATTGGCAACGCACCAGCCCTCTTGGCCCACCAGCTGCACCACTTGCTGTAGTAAAAGGATGCTATCTGCCCCTTTCCAACGCTCTTCTTCAGGGGGGAAGTAGTAGCCAATATCCCGCAGAGCGGCAGCCCCCAGGAGAGCATCCATGATGGCGTGGGTGAGGACATCGGCGTCGCTATGGCCCAATAGCCCCTTTTCGTAAGGGATCCGGATCCCGCCCAGGATCAAGGGGCGCTCTGCCACCAGGCGGTGAATGTCGTAGCCCTGACCAATCCGCACTTTTCCGGCTCCCTTGGGAAAACCATCGAGACCCTTGTCGACCATCGCCCCCTCCGAGGAGCTAGGGGGATGGGAGTCGAGTAACCGACAAGCAGCTTTTGAGAACGCCTCTTTCTATTCTGCCGGCTCCAGAGGGGAATAGCAGATGGGACAAGACGAACCACTGTAGCAGTCGAAGCAGATGAGGTGAGACTTCCCGTAGGGATTGGCGCAGCGCTTGGCCCACTGATAATCGCTGTAGCTAGGATAAGATCTTTTCCGCAAACGTCACATCTGGCCATCCCGCTTTCTTCTCCTCAAGCTTCCGAATTAAAACACCACACTAGAGAGATGATCCTAATCGATCCCTGAGCCCCAGCTTGAGAGAAACTATCCCCCAGCCCTGTCCAGAAGGGGATCCTGCCGCCCACAGGGGATCCCGTCTTCGAGAGGCGTCCAGCCCGGCTGCCAAAGATCCCGGTTCTTCAGGGTGGCCGCGTTGACCCAGAGGCGCACCTGGGGATCGCAGACGGCTCTGAGCTCGGCAAACACCAGCCCTCCTTCCCCTTGTTGGCGAGCGGTGACCTGAAAATGTCGCCAACCCAGAACAGGCTGAACGGAAGTCCATTTGGAGCCGAGGAGGTGCGGGAAAGGCTGTTTCCGACGGGGTTTGTTGCGAGCCACGGGACGGAGGGTGCGAGCGGGTAAGGGATGAAAGGGACCCAGCTTTCCGGCCATCCCTGAGGACGGCAGCGGGGATCGAGGGGAGCGGCAAAGCCAGCCGAGATCCTGAGTTTCCCTCAGATCCGCCTGTGATCGGTATGTGTGATCGGTATGATCGAGGGGATCCCTTTCCACTCCAGCCTATCCAACCATGGAGCAGCACCGGCAACGGCTTCAGTTCTCTTTCTGGCAGGCAGTCTTGAAGGGGGGCCTTCTGTTTCTGATCCTGGCTGGCCTAATCTTGGGAACAGGCCTGCCCTTGGGAGCGGCAACCGGCCCCACTTTGTCCGGCAAACTTACGGGGCCAGAGTGGCGACAAGCAGACCCGGAGGCCAAGCAGGACTTTTGTCGCAAAGCCTTTCAAGCGTTTCGCGCCTCTCCTTCCCAAAGCTATATCATCAGCTCCAATGTGCAGGCTTTGACCCCAGAAGGTTTGTGTCGGCGCTTGGATCAGTTTTATCAGTATGCCGTCAACGACGAGATCCCCATCAACCAGGCGGCCAATATTGCCCCATTGCTGTTTTCAGACTTACCTCTGGAGCAGCCTTGATCCCATGTGGATCGCTTGTCCTGCCGAGGACATAGTGACTTTCTCTTAGTGAGGATCCCAGCCCGGCTGTGACAGGTTGGCCGGATTCAGACAGGTGTGGGCAAGGGTTCCAGGGGTGTAGGGAAAGGGAGCTGTTGGAGTTGGGGTTGTTGAGGGCGGATCCCCATCGCTTGGCGCATCAAGGCAGGCTTGAGCAGCGGCAAAACCTCCAGTCCCCACAGGCCCAGGCGACGCAAGACCAGCAACGGCCAGCTTCGGTTGGAAAAGAGGCGATTGGCAGCATCGGTTGCAAAAAGAACCAGCGCGTTTTCTGGGCGGCGACAGCGCTCGTAGGCTTGTAGCAAAGCCGGATCGCCGGGATCCCGGCCCGCCATTTTGGCTTCGATCAACAGGGCAGCCAAGGCCGCCACATCCCGCATGCCCAGATTCGCTCCCTGCCCCCCCAGCGGATGGGTGGTATGGGCAGCATCCCCCACCAAAGCCAGCCGGGATCCGATGTAGGTTTGGGCATGGGCCCGCTGTGGCTCATAACAGGCTCTGGGAGAGGCCGCCAGCAACGCTCCCAACTGGGATCCAAACCAAGGCCGGATGGCCTGCAGAAACTCAGCCTCAGATAAGCCCATCAGCCAATCTCGATCCGCTTGGCGAACTGTCCAGACGACACAACTGCGATGGGGATCGGGGGTGGGCAAAATGGCGAAGGGGCCGCTGGCCTGAAAGCGCTCGTAGGCCACCTGCCGGTGAGGATGCTCATGGGTGAGGGTGGAAACGATGCACACCTGCCCATAGCCCCAGCGGGATAACGGGATCCCAGCCTGTTCCCGCAGCCGCGAACGGGCCCCATCTGCAATCACCAGCAGAGCAGCCCGCAGGGTTTGCCGGGATCCCTCCTGAGCCAGCAGCTCTACCCGCAGGTGATCTGCTGCAGGGGAGAAACTTTGCACCTGGGCGGGGCTGAAAAGGGTTACCGAAGGGCACTCGCGAATGCGCTGCAACAGAGCCTTTTGGGTGATTTGATTTTCCACGACGTAGCCCAGGGCCGGCGCTTGGAGCATCTCACGGCGCAGCTGAGCCACCCAGGGGCCTTCCCCATCAGAGACCTGAATGCGGTGGATGGGAGAGACTCCCCAGGCTTCCATGAGGGGCCACACCCCAATTCGCTGCAGAATGCGGGCTGTCCCCAGAGCCAAAGCGCTGGCTCGGCCATCCGCCCCCACCCCCTGCGAGAGATCCCGCCCCTCGATCAGCCCAACACGGATTCCGGCCTGGCCCAAAGCGGCTGCTAAGGTGGATCCCACCATCCCAGCTCCGGCAATCACCACTTCAAAATCCAGTCGCCTCGGCGGGACGGTGTCCTCGGCTGTTGTCGGGGCAACGGCGAGCGGGGCAGTGGAAGTGGGCAAAAGGCTCATGGGCACTCACGGCAAGTAGGCTTAACTTCCATTCTAGGGTTCCTGCACCCGGCAGGCCGCTAAGGACAAGCGGCAAGTGGGGTCAAAGCGCCACGAGGGATCCCTTTTGATCTCAGACCCTTTGTTTGCTGCTGCAGGGTGGAATCCCTGTGGGTAGCTCTCTGCTGATTGTTGCCCAGGGGGAGCGGGCCGGAAGGTGCGCACCAGAGTGACGTTGTTGGACGAAGGGGTTGGTGCTGGGATCCCATGGGCCGCAGGGGGCTGGGAAAGGCATCCCTGAGCCATAGCCGATAATAGGACTGTCCTCTTGCCATCTCACTTTTATGCCCAGCTCCATCATTTCCCCGGAAAACCTGCTGGATCTTTGTGAACAGGGTGTACACAAGGCATTGGCTGCTGGAGCCGACCAGGCAGAAGTGTTTGCCAACTCAGGCCGGGAAACGGAAGTCACTTTTGAGAAAAATGACCTCAACCTGGCCCGCAGCAGCAGCGAGACCCTGTTCGGCATTCGGGTTTTCTGTGGCGGCAGGCTGGGCTTTGCCACCTCCAACCGCCCGGAAGAGCTGGCCGAGACGGCGGCTGAGGCTGTAGCCATGGCCAAGGCTTCGCCGGCGGATCCCCTCAACGGGCTGCCGGAGCCCCAACCTTTGCCCCAGGTGCCCTTTGCCCTTGATCCGGGGCTGCTGGAACTGGATGCCGCCACCCTGACCCAGTTGGGATCCCAATTGCTGGAGTGGGTGCGCTCCAAAGACCCTCGCATCACCATCGACAGCGGCTCCCTCAGCGTTGAGGAAGAGACCCTGGCTATCGCCTCTTCCACCGGCATCCGCGCCAACCATCACAGCGTGGAAGCGGGGGGATCCCTCTTTGGCATGGCCATTGATGGGGACGAGGTGGGCAGCTTTGCCTACGACGGCGACAGTGTGCAGAAGCGGGCCGATCTGGTGCCGGCGCTGGAGCGGGCTTTTGATCGCTTTGTCCAGAAATGCGTGGGCGCGCTGGGGGCTGGCGAGGGGGAGAGCTTCCGCGGCCCCATTGTCCTGCCGCCAGATGTGGTGGAGGAGTTTCTAGGGGATCTCCTCTTTGTGCTGGGGGCAGATGCGGTGCGCAAAGGCAAAAGCCCTCTGGCGCAAAAAATGGGATCCCGGATCGCCAGCCCGTTGCTCACCGTGGTTTCTGAAGGCCTGGGCCTGCCCGGCTACCCCATTGAGCCCTTCGACCGCGAAGGGATCCCTCGCCAAATCACCCCCTTGGTTCACGAAGGGATCCTCTGCAACTTCATGTACAACAGCTACGAGTCCCGCGCTGCTGGCGTTTCCTCCAACGGCCATGCCACAGGGGGAGCAGGCAGCCTGCCGGGAGTAGGGCCGGCTTGCCTGAGGGTGGCCCCAGGGACAACCCCCCTGTCCGAGCTCTACGCGATGGATCGGGGAGTTATCGTCACCCGCCTCTCCGGCAGCAGCAACCCCATTACCGGTGACTTTTCTGGGGTGGTGAAAGGGGGCTTCTTGGTCAAAGGCGGCGAGAAACGCCCCATCCTGGAGACCACCATTGCCGGCAATCTCTACGATTGTTTGCGTAATATCTCCGCCATCTCACAAGAGGTGACCGTTTTCAACGGCAGCACGGCTTTTCCTGCTCTGCGCATTGAAGATGTATCGGTAACGGCTGGCTAGTCGCGCCGGCGGGACGGAGTCCTGAATAACTGGGTATCGTGGGGGGCGGACAAGCCTTCCTGACCAGAGGGTGGAGAGTAGCCAGTCTGCGAACAGGCAGGAGACAAACAGAGGGTGGATCCTATGTGGCCAGTAGAGGGTCGGCAGCGCGTCATCATCGAGGCGGTGACACCGGAAATCGACGGCGGGCGCTACGCCATCAAGCGGACGGTGGGAGAGTATGTGGTGGTGGAAGCGGACATCTTCGCCGACGGCCACGATCAGCTCTCGGCGGTGCTCTGTTTTCGCGAGGCCGGTGCAGAGGGTTGGCAGGAGATCTTCATGGATCCCATCGGCAACGACCGCTGGCGGGCCCAATTTCAGGTCACTCAGATCGGCCAAGCTTCTTACCGGATTTTGGCCTGGGTGGATCCCTTCAAAACCTGGCAGCAGGATCTGTACAAGCGGGTGGAGGCCGAGCAGGATGTTTCTGTGGAGCTGCTGATCGGGGCCGAGCTGATCGAGCGGGCCGCCCAACAGCAAAGCGGCGATCGCGGTGGCGGCGCGGAGCACTCTCTGCAGGCAAAGCTGCGCAACTACGCCCAAACACTCCGCCAAGGGGGGGATCCCGCCATAGAAGCAGCCCTATCCCCCACGTTGGGATCCCTGATGCAGGTTTACGGCGAGCGCCCTTTTGTCAGCACCTACCCAGAGCGGCGGGTTTGGGTGGATCCGGTCAAAGCCCGCTTCAGTGCCTGGTACGAGCTGTTTCCCCGCTCCTGTGGCCCCAACGAACACACCCACGGCACCTTCCGAGATGTGGTCGCGCGGCTGCCGCTGATTGCGGAAATGGGCTTTGATGTGCTTTACCTGCCCCCCATCCATCCCATTGGGCGCACCTTTCGCAAGGGCAAAAACAATGCCATGACCGCCGAGCCAGAGGACGTGGGTTCTCCCTGGGCCATCGGCGGGCTGGAAGGCGGGCACAAAGCCATTCACCCCCAATTGGGATCCCTGGCCGACTTTCATCATCTGGTGGCGGAAGCCAAACGGTTCCACATCGACATCGCCCTGGATATTGCCTTTCAATGCTCTCCGGATCACCCCTATGTAAAAGAGCACCCGGAATGGTTTAAAAAGCGGCCCGATGGCAGCATTCAATATGCGGAGAACCCGCCCAAAAAGTATCAGGATATCTATCCCCTCAACTTTGAAACAGAAAACTGGCAAGCCCTTTGGGAAGAATTGAAAGGTGTGATCGAATACTGGATTGACCAGGGGGTCAAGATCTTCCGGGTGGATAACCCCCACACCAAGGCATTCGGCTTTTGGGAGTGGTGTATTGGTCAGATCAAAGCCAAGCACCCGGAGACGATCTTTCTGTCCGAAGCGTTCACTCGCCCAAAACTGATGAAATCGCTGGCCAAGCTGGGCTTTACCCAGTCCTACACCTATTTCACTTGGCGCAACGACAAGTGGGGCCTGACCGAGTATTTCACCGAGCTCACCCAAAGCTCAATGCGGGAGTACTATCGCCCCAACCTGTGGCCCAATACGCCCGATATTTTGAACGAGTTTTTGCAAAAGGGGGGTCGCCCGGCTTTTATGCTGCGTTTGATCCTCGCGGCTACCCTCGGGGCCAGCTACGGCATCTATGGCCCGGCTTTTGAACTCTGCGAAAACCGCCCGCTCCGTCCCGGCAGCGAAGAATATCTGGACTCGGAAAAATATCAAATCCGCCACTGGGATCTGGATGCCCCGGATAACTTGCGGCCTTTGATCCAGCAGGTGAACCGGATCCGGCGACAAAACCCGGCCCTGCAGAGCGACTGGAGCTTGGTGTTTCATCCCACCGACAACGAGGCCCTGATTTGCTATTCCAAGCGCACCTTCAGTGGCGATAACCGCATTTTGGTGGCAGTGAATTTGGATCCTTTCCACATTCAGTCCGGCTGGGTCACCCTCAACTTGGGGGCTCTGGATTTGGAGCATTGGCAAACCTTTAAGCTGACCGATCTGTTGGACGGCCAGCAGTATTCCTGGCAGGGATCCACCAACTACATCAAGTTGGATCCCTGGACGATGCCTGCCCATATTTTTCTCCTGGAGAGCTGAAGACCCTGAGAAGGACAGTACAGTGGTGTCATGCCCTCTGCGGAGTTCTCTCGATGGGCCAGGAGATTGCCTGCCTCAGCTTTGGCGCCGAAGACTTTGCCAAGTTCGCCGCTCAACTCCGGCAAGAGACGGATTTGCTGGAGCGCTGGTTGGCCGGTGCGCCGGGGCTGGATCCGGCTTGTCAGCCCTTTGCCCAGGGATCCCCGGTGGGCGGGTTTGAGCTGGAGGCATGGCTGGTGACCCCTCAGGGAGATCCGGCCCCGATAAACTCAGCCTACCTGGAAGCGGTGAACGATCCGCTGGTGGTGCCGGAACTGGCCCAGTTCAACGTGGAGATCAACAGCCGGCCCCAAGTTTTGGTCGGCTCGGCTCTGCGGCAGTTTCAGCAAGAGCTGGGCCAAACGTGGGATCGCTGTTGCCGGGTGGCCGAACACTTGCAGGCGGGGTTGATGATGATCGGGATTTTGCCCACGGTGCAGCAAAAGCAACTGACCTTGGAGATGATCTCCCCCCGCAAGCGTTACCTGGCCCTCAATGAGCAAATCCTGAACTTGCACCGGCGCGAGCAATCCCCAGGGATCCCGTCTCTGGGGCTGGAGATCGAAGGGCCTGCCACCCTGTTGCGGGTGGCTCACCCCGACATCATGCTGGAAGCGGCAACCACCTCTTTCCAAATCCATCTGCAGGTGGCCCCCCACCAGGCAGCCCGCTACTTCAACGCTTCTCTCATCGCCTCGGCCCCTTTGGTGGCGCTGGCGGCCAATTCCCCCTACCTGTTCGGGCACGATCTGTGGGCAGAAACCCGCATCCCTTTGTTTGAGCAAGCTTTGGATGGGCCACCCCCGCCCTCCCCCACCCACTGCCCCCGCGTCACCTTCGGGCAAGGCTATGTACAGGGATCCCTGATGGAGCTGTTTTGGGAAAATGTGCATCGCTACCCGGTGGTGCTGCCGCAAACGTTGGCCGCCTCTCCCTGGGAGCTGGCCCATCTGCGCCTCCACAACGGCACCATCTGGCGCTGGAACCGCCCCCTCATCGGCTTGGATCCGGTTCCCCATCTGCGCATCGAACAGCGGGTGGCGGCGGCAGGCCCAACCCTACCCGATATGATCGCCAATGCGGCCTTCTACTTTGGTCTGGTGCAAGCCTTGGGATCCCAGCCCGTCCCCCCCGAGCAGGAGCTGAGCTTTGCCCAGTGCCGCGCCAATTTCTACACGGCGGCCCGCTGGGGTCTGGAGGCCCCCATCACTTGGCTCAAGGGTTGGCAGGGATCCCTGCGCCAATTGCTTTTGCAAGAGCTGCTCCCCCTGGCCGAGGGAGGGCTGGCCCAACTGAACTTGGCCCAACAGGATATCCAAGTGTATCTGGGCATTCTCCGCGCCCGCGTCGAGTCGGGGCAGAATGGGGCCACCTGGCAGCGCCGCTATGTCGCCCGGCATGGTAAAGATATGCAACAATTAACCTGTGCCTACTGGGAACGGCAGCGGCAAGGCCAACCGGTACACACCTGGGATCTCAGCTAGGGCTCTCTCCACAGCCGGTTGTACCAGCGGTGGGCCACCGCGGCGGCAGGACGGATCCCTGGCCCGCATCTCGAGTGGGCAAACTCTCTCTCAGATGGCCTTGTTGCGACCCGAGCTACCGCAGCGAAACGGTTCATTCGCGACCAAGGACTTCGTTGGACTTCTGCTCCCTCCTACCCCAGGGAGAGAGGCCAGAAGCCAGAAGTTTGAGTCGAGCCTCTTAGCCCAAACAGTATGCTCACCGTTCTCGATCATCTACCGGATCAACTGCTGGATCTAGAGGCCCATCAGCTTTACGACCGATTGGGTGGGCCAACCCTCATCCATCTGCCGGGACGACGGGATCCCGCCCTGTTTGTGTCCGTCCTGCTGCACGGCAACGAAACCACCGGCTGGCAGGCGGTGCGACAGCTTCTCCGCCGCTACAGTCCTCTGCACCGCTGCCGCGAACGGGAATTGCCCCGCTCCCTTTCCCTCTTCATCGGCAATGTTCAGGCAGCCCGTCAAGGACAACGGCGGCTGGACGGCCAACCCGACTACAACCGCATTTGGGGCTCCGGCTCCACCCCCGAACATGCCATGGCCCAGGCCGTCCTGCAGCAAATGCAGCAGCGGGGCGTTTTTGCCAGCGTCGATATCCACAACAACACGGGCACCAACCCCCACTACGCCTGTGTCAATCACCTGGATGCCCCTACCCTGCACCTGGCCACCTTGTTTGGGCGCACCGTCCTCTATTTCACCAAGCCAGAAGGGGTGCAGAGCATGGCCTTCGGGCGCTTCTGCCCGGCGGTGACCCTGGAATGCGGCAAGCCGGATCAGCCCCACGGCACCCAGCATGCCTACGAATTTCTGGAAGCCTGCCTTCACCTGTCGGCGATCCCGCAGCGCCCTGTCCTCAGCCAAGATATCGACCTCTTCCACAGCGTCGCCATTGTCAAAGTCCCGGATCAGGTGAGCTTCAGCTTTGGGGAAGAGAATGGCGACCAAGAGGGATCCCCCTCCCACATCCGCTTCCCGCCGGATTTGGATCTCCTCAATTTTCGGGAGCTTCCCCCCCACACCCCCATTGGCTGGACGAACAACGGCTTCCACCTGGAGGTGCAAGACGAGCAGGGCCAAAATGTGGCGGATCGCTTTTTCTATGCCTGCAATGGAGAAATTCGCACCAGCGTGCCCATCATGCCGGGCATGCTCACCCTCAATAGCCGCATCATCCGCCAAGACTGCCTCTGCTACCTGATGGAGCGCTACCCCCTGGCCGGCTGAGCCGGGCTGCCAATTTCCCCGAGGGGATCCCCAAACCAGAACAGGTGGTGCTCCCCACCCCTGCAATAACAGACTCCCCGCTGGCCGCTGTACCCGTCCGCCGAGGGATGGTGAGTACGCTAACGTGGGACAGAGCGACCCCTGCAAGCCCTATCCTGAAAACTGCCAACGGCACGCTGAGCCCACGGGATCCCTATGTTGCGCCTGCTGCGGATCGAGAACTTTGCCCTGATCGAGCAATTGGAGATCCCCTTTCGAGCGGGGCTAAACGTGCTCACCGGAGAAACCGGGGCCGGCAAATCCATCATCCTCGATGCTCTGGATGCAGCTCTAGGAGGTACAGCCCGATTGCGTCAGCGGGACGGAGTCCTGGCTTTGCGCGCCGGCAGCGAACGAGGTCTGGTGGAGGCAATTTTCCATCTCAATCCCGAGCTGCAAGCCTGGTTAGAACAAGAACAAATCGAACCCCTAGAGGAGGGCCTGGTTTGTAGTCGCGAGCTGGTGTTGCGCAACGGCAAGCTCACCAGCCGCCTGCGGGTGAATGGGGTGCTGGTGAACAAAGCCCAGATGCTCAACCTGCGGGCCAAATTGGTAGAGATCACTGCCCAGGGGCAAACCGTTCAAATCCAATCTCCCCAAACCCAGCGCCGTTGGCTGGACGACTTTGGCGGCGAAGAGTTGTTGCGAACACGGGCGGAGGTGGCTGCCCTTTACCAAACCTGGAACCAACTGAAAACAGAGGTGGAATCCCGCCGGCAAAGCCAACAACTGCGCCTGCAACGGCTAGACCTGCTGGAGTTTCAAGCGCAAGAGCTGGCCGCCCTGCGCCTGGAGGATCCCGACGAAATGGCCAAGCTGGAGCGGGAACGGGAGCGCCTGGCCCACCGCGTGGAACTGCAACAGCAAAGCTACGAAGCTCACCAATTGCTCTATCAAAACGACAGCGGCTCACCGGCCATCGCCGATCTGTTGGGCCAGGTAGAACGGTTGCTCCAGACCATGACCCAGCGGGATCCCGACCTAGCCCCTCTGGCGGAAATGGTCAGCAGCGCTCTCATTCAGGTGGAGGAGGTGGGGCGGGAGCTGGTTCGCTACGGCGAGACGCTGGAGGCGGATCCCGGTCGGTTGAACAAAATTGAACGGCGCTTGGCGCAACTCAGACAAGCCTGCCGCAAATACGGCCCGACCTTGGCCGAGGTGATGGCCCATGCGGAGCGGGTGCAGACGGAGTTGGCCCAACTGCGAGGAGACAACACCGACCTAGAGGAATTGCAGGTGCGGCTGGACAAAGCTGCCCAAGACCTGGAGCGCCATTGCCAGGTGCTCTCTCAACTGCGGCAACAAGCGGCCTGTCAACTGGAAAAGGCCCTCATAGAAGAGCTCAGCCCGCTGGGGATGAGCGCAGTGCAATTCCGGGTGCAGATCCAACCCGGCCCCCCGACAGCAGAGGGGGTGGATCAGGTGAGTTTTTGGATTAGCCCCAACCCGGGTGAGCCTCTTCAGCCCTTGGCCAGCATCGCCTCCGGCGGCGAGATGAGCCGTTTTCTGCTGGCCTTGAAAGCCGTATTCAGCCGCATCGATCCGGTGGCCACCATGGTTTTCGACGAGATCGATACCGGCGTGTCGGGCAAAGTGGCGCAAGCCATCGCCACCAAGCTGCACAGCATCGCCCGAGATCACCAGATCCTCTGCGTCACCCACCAACCCCTGATCGCTGCCTTGGCGGATCACCACCTGCGGGTTCACAAGGTGGTGCACCAAAAACGAACTTCTGTGCGGGTGGAGCTTTTGGGAGAACGGGAACGCCGCGAAGAACTGGCCCAACTCACTGCCGGTCACTCTGCCCAAGAAGCGATGACGTTTGTGGAGGCTCTTCTCAACCAAGCAGCTCAACTGCGCAAGCAGCAAATGGCCAGTCCCGCTTGACTCTCCTTCTGGGAAAGGGGAGGGGGGTGAGGGCCTCAACCACCCAAGAACAGCTCCAGCACCTCAGGATTGCTCAGCAGGTTGGGGCCGGTATCCTCAAAGCGGTTTTCTCCCGTGGACAAGACATAGCCCCAGTCCGCCATCTTCAGGGCCTGCTTGGCATTTTGCTCCACCATGAGGATGCTGATGCCAAGACGGTTGATCTCTTGCAGGAGGGCGAAGGTCTGTTCTATGTACAGCGGTGACAGGCCGGCGGTCGGCTCATCCAGCAACAACAACTGCGGCTCCACCATCAACGCTCGCCCTATGGCCAGCATCTGCCGTTGTCCACCCGATAGGGATCCCGCCGCTTGGCGTCGTTTCTCTTTCAGGGGTGGAAACAGCTCATAAACCCGCTCCAGTTGGGCAGCAGGGTTGTCGCGTCGGATGAAGGCCCCCATCTCCAGGTTCTCTTGCACGGTGAGGGAAGGAAAGACATTGTTGGTCTGGGGCACAAAGCCGATTCCCCGCTGCACCAGTTGCTCGGCAGGCAAGTGGGTGATGTCGGATCCCTGAAACAGCACTCGGCCTGAGCGGATGGTGGCCAAGCCAAATAAGGATTTCAGCACTGTCGATTTGCCGGCTCCATTGGGGCCGATGATCACCACCATTTGCCCGGGGTTCACCTTCAGGTGGATCCCTTTGAGGATGTCCACCCCCCGGTAGCCGCTGTAGAGATCTTGGATGTCCAGCAAAGGGGTCATGAGAGGGATCCCTCCGAAGGCAGAGGGGAGGGTTGGGGTGGGTTTAGGGAGTCGGCCAGTGCCACAGATCCCAAATAGGCCTCCCGCACGGCTGGGTTTTGTTTGATCTCCTCCATGGATCCCTGGGTGAGAACCTTGCCGGCAGCCATGACCACCACATGGTCGCAGAGACGGGTCACCAGATCCAGGTCATGCTCGATGATGCAAAAGGTGCAGCCCCGCTCGCGGTTGAGATACTCGATAAAGCGCATCAAATCCGCCAGCAGGGTGCGGTTGACGCCGGCCCCCGGTTCATCCAGCAGGATCACCCGCGCATCGGTCATCAAGGTACGTCCCAGTTCCAGGAGTTTTTTTTGCCCGCCGGAAAGGGTGATGGCCAGTTGATCCCGCAGATGGATCAGGTTCAGCCGTTCCAGAACCTCTTCGGCCCGAGCTTGCAGGTTGCGTTCTTGTCGTTGCACCCGCCGCCAACCGAACCAAGTGGCGAACAGGTTTTCCCCTATCTGGTTGGGGGGAACCACCATCAAGTTCTCCAAGACGGTCATGCGGCCAAACTCCCGCGGGATCTGAAAGGTGCGCACCAGCCCTCGACGGAACAGATGGTGAGGGGGCAGGCCGGTGATGTCTTCCCCATCTAGCCAGATGCGCCCGCCGCTGGGCCGAATAAACCCGGCGATGATGTTAAAGAGCGTGGTCTTCCCTGCCCCATTCGGGCCGATCAAGCCCGTAATCCGACCGGTTTCGATGCGGAAGGAACAGTGATCCACCGCGCTAATGCCGCCAAACCGCTTGGAGATGTCGTCGATAACAATCACGCCGCTGCCTTGGGAAAACCCCGCCGACCGATGAGTTCAGTATTTCTCAAAATATAATGAGCCCAATGGCCGAGTTTGCCCATTATCCTTCCTGGATTCCTACAGGGGCAACTGCCTTTGGAGGCCGCAGCCAGCCCTACAGCAGCCAAGGAACGGGCGAGATCCTGAGTCTGGCCCGCCTGTTTCCCGGAGCCATCTTTTCTTGAGGAAGTGGGGAACGCTTTGAGGTGAGTCAACGTCTGACTGCTACGACTCAACACTTGACTTTACTTGACCTTTGGGATCTGAGTTCTACTTTCCCTTCCCTCACAGGAGGTTGTCGGCTATGTCTCGCATGAATAAACTCACCCGACGGGCCTTTGCAGCGGCGGCTGCCCTGACGGCTGCTGCTCTTGCCACCACTCTGCTGCCCAGCACGGCTCAGCAGGCAACTCAAGGGCCGGTCAAAATTGGGGCTTTAATGTCTCTCACCGGGGATCTGCAGGCCTTCGGGGAAAACTGCCTCAAGGGGATCAAGCTGGCGATTGACCAAATCAACGCCGCCGGTGGCATTTTGGGATCCCCTGCCCAAGTGGTCGAAGCGGATGACCAGACGTCGGCTCAGCCGGCTATCGACGCAGCTCAACGGTTGGTCACCGTGGAGAAGGTGGCCGGCATCATCGGCGCCTTGGGCAGCGGCATCACCATTCCGGTGGCCACGACGGTTTCTGTTCCCAATCGGATCCCGCAAATTTCCCCCGCTTCCACCGCCCCCACCATCACCACCCTGGAGGACAACGATTTTCTGTTTCGCACGGTTCCTTCCGACGCCTACCAAGGGGTGGCCTTGGCCCAGATCACCCGTGAAGAGAAGCTGGAGCGCCTGGCCATTATTTACATTAACAACGACTACGGCCAGGGCCTGGCCGACAGCTTTAAGACGGCTTTTGAAAAGCGGGGCGGCACCATCACCAAGTCGGTTCCCTACGAGCCCGGCAAGGCTTCCTACCGCAGTGAGCTGACCCAACTGAAGGAAGGGGATCCCCAGGCGTTGGTGCTGATTGGCTACCCCGAAAACGGTGTGGTCATTTTGCGGCAAGCTTTGGAAGAAGGACTGTTTGACCGCTTTGTCTTCACCGATGGCATGCGCTCTCCCGATGTGGCAGCCCAGGTGGGAGCCGAAAAGCTAGAGGGATCCATCGGCGTTTCGCCTCAGGCCCTCACCGATAGCAAGGCTTACCAAATCTTTGCCGAAGCCTACAAAGCCGCCTACGGGGAGCTGCCCCCCACCCCCTACATCGACACCGCCTACGATGCCGCTTTTGTCCTGGCTCTGGCCATTCAGAAAGCCGGCAGCACCGATGGCACTGCTGTTCGGGATGCTTTGCGGGAAGTGGCCAATCCCCCCGGCACCGAGATCCTGCCCGGAGAGTGGGCCAAGGCGGTGGAGCTGATCGGCAAAGGGGAAGACATCTTCTACACCGGCGCCTCTGGATCCATCAACTTCGATGAGAATGGGGAGGTGGCCGGCACCTTTGCCCACTGGACTTTCCAAGGGGGGAAGGTGGTGGATCTGAAGGTGTTTGAGCCGGAGAGCTGATTTTCCCCTGCGGCTCCTGAGTGGGGGTCGGTTTCTCCTTCTGAGCTCCATCAAGACAATCCAGACGAGCAAGACGGGCCTGCACAGAGTACCCTCTGCAGGCTTTTTTGTGGGCCTGGGCCGCGCGGCTGTACGTCCCCAGCAGGGATCCCTCCCCATCACGTAGCTTTTTTTGCGGCAACTCAGCGGAGGGCAAAGCAGGCTAAAGTGTCGGCATCCTGGCGTCTTGTGGAGAATCCTCGATGTTGTCCACCCAACTCCTCCTCCCCGGAGTGGCAGCTCTGCTCGGCTTCGGGTTTGCTCCAGCCGTCCTGGCTCAGACTTCCCACACCCAGCAGATGGCGATCCTGAACGGCAACGCCACCACCCTGCAAAGCAACGTCCTGCAAAACACCGTCCTGATCCTGCCCAACGTTCCCCCACAACAGTACGCCGACAGTTGGGGCTGGAGGAGCAGCCGCTCTTTGCCTCCCACTCCTGCTCCCATCACCGTCGTCATCCTCAACTCCCAAGTCAACCTAGCTGCCGAGGAAGTCGAGCCGAGGTCTTGCGGCCAGCGCTGTAGGGGATCCCTGCGCCTGCCTTGAGCGGGGGAGGCTGCTTTTTGCACTCCAGACTGCCCAAGTCCGCAATCCGGTTCGCGGCCACGCTCGGATCTGGGTGGATGGGGATTGATATAATCCAGGGCAATTGTCCGCTGCTGGGCGGCAGCGGGTTTTAACGCAAGCTTGGCCCGGCTTTGCAATCTTGCTTTTTGGTGTGCGAGGGATCCCCATGAATCGTTCCAAGCAACTTCGCCCTTGGCTGGCTTCAGCTCTCACCTGCCGGATGGTGCTCTGCACCGCTTTTGCGTTTGCTGAAGCGTCCCGTAGCGCTCTGCTGATGGGATCCCCGGCTTGGGCGCAATCGGTTCCTCAGCCCGGCACCCTCGACCTGCGCACCGGTGGCGACACCCCCGCCCAGCCCTCCCCCACCCCACCCCCCACTGCCGGCGAGCCAGAAGTGTTGGTAGCGGAGGTAGTGGTTGAGGGCACTGAAGATCCGGAGCTGATCAACCGGGTTTACAGCGTCATCCGCACCCGCGCCGGCGAGGTTTCCACCCGATCCCAGTTGCGGGAAGACATCAATGCCGTGTTTGCCACCGGTTTGTTTGCCGATGTGCGGGCGGTGCCTTCCGATACACCCTTGGGAGTGCGGGTCACCTTTGAGGTCAAGCCCAACCCAATCCTGAAAGCCGTGCGCACGGAAGGGGCGAAAGTTCTGGATCCGGAAGTGCTGCGGGCCGCCTTTGCCGACCAGGAAGGGCGGGTGCTCAACTTCGGCGAGCTGCAACTGGCTGTGGCCGAGATCGAGCAGTGGTACGCCGATAAGGGTTACGTGCTGGCCAAAGTGACGGATGTGCGCTCCTCTGAAGACGGCACCATCACCCTGGAAATCGCCGAAGGGGTGATCGAGGATATTCGCGTTCAGGGCAACACCAAAACCCGTGACTTCATCATCACCCGCGAGTTGAAGTCCAAGCCGGGGGATGTGTTTAACCGCAACCAAATCCAGGAAGACCTGCAGGCGGTTTTTAATCTCAACCTGTTTCAAGATGTGAATGTGGGGCTCAACCCCGGCCAGGATCCCGACAAGGTGGTGGTGGTGGTGAACGTGGAAGAACGTCGCACCGGTACCTTGGGCGGCACCATCGGCGTTAGCTCCGCCACAGGGGTCTTCGCCGGCCTCAACGTCTCCGAACAAAACTTGGGCGGCAACAACCAAAGTGCCAGCTTCAACGTGCAGGTGGGCACCAACGAAACCCTCTTCGATTTGAACTTCACCGACCCGCGGATTGCCACGCTGGAGATCCCCACCTCCTACAACGTCAACATCTCCAACCAGCAAAGTTCTAGCTTTGTCTTCAATGAGGGATTGACCCTGCCCAACGGGGATCCCGTGCGCATCAACCGTCTTGGCGGCGGGGTGACTTTCTCTCGCCCGATTGGGGGCAATTGGCGGGCCAGCTTGGGCACCCGCATCCAATTTGTAGAAGCTCGCAACAGCAACGGGGAGCAGCAGCGCTTCGATGTGCTGGGCAACCCGATTACCTTCAGCGAGAGCGGCCAAGACAGCTACACCACCCTGCGCCTCGGCCTTGTCAACGACGCCCGCGACAACCCCAACAGCCCCAGCCAGGGCTCGGTCTTTCGCATCTCCACAGAACAGTCGGTACGTCTGTTTCAAAATGGCTTGAATGCCAACCGCCTCGAGGCCGGCTACAGCCAGTTCATTCCCGTCAACCTGTTTGAAACCCGCAGCGAGCGACCGCAGGTATTGGCCTTTGATGTGCGAGCAGGCACGACCATCGGCGACTTGGCTCCCTACGATGCTTTTGCCATTGGTGGGGGCAACTCGGTGCGGGGCTTTTTCGAGGGGGGTATCGGTTCCGGTCGCAGCTTTGCCACCGCAACCGCCGAGTTGCGTTTCCCCCTTTTTGACCCGGTGGGAGCCGTGGTTTTCGCCGACTACGGCACTGATCTGGGCAGTGGAGCTGCCGTGGCCGGCAATCCCGCAGCGGTGCGCAACAAGCCGGGCAGTGGTTTGGGGCTGGGGGTCGGCATTCGCATCCAATCTCCCTTGGGGCCGTTGCGCATCGACTACGCGGTTGGGCAAGGCGGAGCCGGCCAAGGTCAACTGCACTTCGGCATTGGCGAGAAGTTCTGACTTGGCCGTGGATTTCCCTGCCGGCTTGCTATCTTGGGAGCAGGTGCTCGTAATGGAAGCAACCCATGAAACAGCGACTCGGCCTACCTTTCCCCAAGGGATCCCTGGTGTTCTTGCTGTGTTTGAGCCTGGCCCTAGCCGGGTGTGGGCCACTGGCGCGTCTGGGCATCGGCACAACTCCCATCGCCACCGTAGAGCAAAATCCCTCCCGCTACACCGATGTGTATGTCCGCGGTCGCGTGGTGAACCAGATAGGGGTGTTCGGCCAGGGTGTGTATGAGCTCCAAGACAACAGCGGTTCCCTTTGGGTCATCACCGACAAGGGGCTGCCGGCCATGAACAGCACAGTGACCGTGCGCGGTAAAGCCCAAGAGGGGATTGTGGTGGGAGGACGCAGCTTCGGGGTCTCGTTGGTGGAAGCAGAGCGCTTCTAGCCTGCCCCCAAAGCCAGCATCGAAACACGGCCTGCCAAGGTTTTGGCAATTTGCCGCAGCGCCTGGGCCGAGGCTGACTCAGGCTGGCTGATGACGATGGGCTGGCCCGCATCCCCCCCTTGGCGCAGGGCAATCTCCAACGGGATCCGCCCCAGCAGCGGGACACCAAGCTCGCGGGCCGTGGTCTCTCCCCCTTCTGAGCCGAAAATATCGTACTGGCGATCCGGCAGGTCGGGCGGGATGAAGTAGCTCATGTTTTCCACAATACCCAGGATGGGCACCCCCAACTGCCGAAACATGTTCAAGCCCTTGCGACTGTCCAGCAGGGCCACCGATTGGGGCGTGGTGACGATCACAGCTCCTGCCAGCGGCACTGCCTGCACTAGGGTCAATTGGGCATCGCCGGTGCCGGGGGGCATATCCACAACCAAGTAGTCCAACTCTCCCCACTGCACCTGATAGAGGAATTGCCGGATCACCCCGTTTAACATTGGCCCCCGCCAGATCACCGGCTGATCCCGTCCCACCAAGAGGCCCATCGACACCATCTTGACGCCGTAATTTTCCAGGGGGAAGATATCCTCGCCGCCGTCCTCCCGTTTTTGCACAACCAGAGACCGATCCTGCAGGCCCAGCATCAGCGGCACATTGGGACCGTAAATATCGGCATCCAGCAGCCCCACCCGCGCTCCACTTTGGGCCAGCGCCACGGCCACATTTACCGACACCGAAGTTTTGCCCACTCCCCCCTTGCCGCTGGAAATGGCGATGATGTTGCGCACACCGGGGATGGACTGGCGATTCGGCAGGGAAGGGGAACGGGGGGTTTCTGCCGTTACCGTAACATCAATGGCTTCGATGGGGGCCAGCTGGCGGATGGCAGCTTTGCACTCCTCGACAATGAATTCTCGCAAAGGGCAGGCCGGCGTGGTCAGCACCAGGGTAAAGGCCACTCGCCCAGGCTCGACGCGAATATCCCGGATCATGTTCAGTTCCACCAGGCTGCGGCGCAGCTCCGGATCTTGAACAGGGCGCAACGCTTCAAGGATGGCAGCAGCATCAAGGGTGGAGGTGGTCATGGAATCGGAAGGCTCAGCGGGTCAGTCCATATTTCACTCTAATCGGTTTTTCTCGGGTTCTTGCCGGCAGGGAAGGACAGCTCCAAAACGGGCTGCCACGCTAGTCCTGGGCAAGCAGGCTGGCCGAGGCTGATTCTGGTTGGAAGACAACGCTGTTGGCCGACGGGGGAGGGCAATTGTGCAAGCGCTGAGTGGGAGTTGGCTTGTGGTTGGGGCTAACGTTCTGGGCTCAGTTGATCCCTCTGCTGGAAAAGAGGGGATCCCGCCGCCTCTCAATCGGGGACGAGCGCCGGGCCATGCCAACTCTCTTTTCTGACTCGGCCTGGGATCCCTTCTGCCGTTACTTTTCTCGGTCACCCTACCTGCCTTGTGCGGTGAGTCCTCTGGGCCCCTGCCGCTGCCCCCACCACGCTGCGCGTCCAAAAGATGCTGCCTGGGCGTTCTGTCCACAACAAGAATAAACTGTGGTCTGTTCTCGTGCCGGTATCTCAGGAAATTCAAGGAATTGGTTGTGAAGCCAGGCAAAAGTATGGAAATCCGTCCTGCCACCGCTTTAGATGTGCCCGTTTTGTTTGACCTCATCTGCGCCTTGGCCGAGTACGAGAAGCTGAGCCACCTGGTAACGGGATCCGCTGATCTGTTGCGCCACTATTTGTTTGGCCCAGAGGCTTTGGCCTCGGCGTTGTTGGCAGAAGTGGAGGGGCAAGCGGTGGGATTTGCCCTCTACTTCCGCAATTTTTCCACGTTCCTGACCCGACCAGGGATTTACCTTGAGGATCTGTTCGTGTTGCCGGAGTTTCGCGGCAGAGGCATTGGCAAAGCGCTCTTGGCGCGGGTGGCTCAGGAGGCGGTGGCCAAAGGATATGGGCGGCTGGAGTGGATGGTTTTGGATTGGAACCAGCCGGCGATTGAGTTCTATCGACGCATGGGTGCCCAGCAACATCCCGAATGGATTCTCAACCGCGTGGTGGGTGCTGATTTGGAAGCTTTGGCTCGGCTGGCTGAGGATCCCTGTCGAGCTTGAGTGTGCCTTCTGTGGGGTAGTCGGCGCGGAAATTTTCTCAGAGCGGGAGAGGGAAGTGAAAACCCGCCGGCTGTCTCACCGCAATTGGGAATGGCCGACGACCAGCCGGAAATCTGGGGGCCGAGACCTCTTGTATACTTTTCTTGCGGCTGAGCTGAGCTCGAGGCCAAGCATGATCCCACCGCAAACTGCTATTCCCCAAGGGGCTGAGATCCTCTGCATCGGCACAGAATTGCTTTTGGGAGAGATCACCAATACCAATGCCCAGTACTTGGCAGCCGAGTTGGCGCAACTGGGGATCCCCCACTATTACCAAACGGTGGTGGGGGATAACGAGGCCCGCATTCACCACGCGCTGGAGGTGGCCTGTGGTCGTTCCAGCTTGATTCTGATCACCGGGGGTTTGGGGCCGACGCCGGACGATCTCACCCATGAGGCGCTGGCTTCCTTTTTTGGGGCGGAGATGGTGGAGCACCCCCAAGTGTGGGAAGAGATCCTGCAAAAGTACGGGCAGCGGGGCCTTGTGCCCTCGCCGAGCAATCGCAAGCAGGCTTTTCTGCCCCGGGGAGCGAGGGTGTTGCCCAACCCGCTTGGCAGCGCCTGTGGCCTCATCTGGCAGCCCCGGCCCGACCTGCACATTCTCACCTTCCCTGGGGTGCCGCGGGAGATGCAACACATGTGGCGGGAGACCGCCGTGCCTTATCTACGCTCCATCGGCTGGGGAAAAGAGGTGTTCTACAGCCGGGTACTGCGCTATTGGGGCATTCCCGAATCGACGCTGGCCGAACGGCTGGGATCCCTGTTGGCGGGGGAAAACCCTACGGTGGCTCCCTACGCCAGCCAGGGGGAGGTACGCCTGCGGGTTACCGGACGTGCTCCCAGTCGTGAAGAGGCCCAAGCCTTGATCGCCCCGGTGGTGGAGCAGATTTTACAGATTTCTGGAGAAGACTACTTCGGCAGCGATGACGCCACCTTGGCCGGTGTGGTGGGGGAGCTGTTGCTGCAACGGGGTCAAACTCTGGCGGTGGCAGAATCCTGCACCGGCGGGCTGCTGGGGCAGTTGGTGACCGGGATCCCGGGCAGCTCCCGCTATTTTGTGGGGGGGATCGTGGCCTACGACAACCGCATCAAGGAGCAGCTTTTACAGGTGAATCCGGAAACCCTGCGACAGCACGGGGCCGTGAGCGAGGCGGTGGCCGCCCAAATGGCGCTGGGGGCCAAGCAAGTCCTGGGCTCCAACTGGGCCTTGAGCATCACCGGCATTGCCGGGCCGGATGGGGGGACACCCACCAAGCCGGTTGGCCTTGTGTATCTGGGTTTGGCGGATCCGCAAGGGAAGGTGGAAGTACACGAGTACCGGTTTGGCAGCCTGCGCGGCAGAGAGGGGGTGCGTTGGTGGAGCGCCCAGACGGCTCTGGATCGCTTGCGGCGGCGCTTGCTCTGCTACCCCCTTTAGGGGGGATCCAGTCTCTCGGGGTTGGATCCCTGAGTAAGCTAGGGGAGCAGATGGATCCAACCGATCTCCAGAAGCAGACCCTACCAGGCAAGGAGCAAGCCGATGATCCCCGATGCCGTCCAGGCGGGCAAGGAAGCCCTGCGGCAGGGCCGCCTTCAAGAGGCCATCCAACTTTTTGAAGGCTACCTGGCCCAATCCCGTCAGCAGGACAAAGCATTAGGGATCCCGGCAGACTCATCTGACGGCGAAGCCCTGGAAGCCCAAATGAACCTGGTGCGGGCCTACCACCAGTTGGGCCAGACGGAGAAGGCACGGTCCCTCTGCCTAGAGCTGCTGCAACACCCCAACCCCCAGGCGCAAGGCTGGGCCAAGAAGATCTTGCTTCGCCTGCCCACTGCAACAGAGTCCCTGGCTGCTCCGTCCGCCAAACCTGTCGAACCGCGTTCTGCTCCCCCAGAGGAGCCGTCTCCTGGAGCGGGATCCCTGTCCACCCGTCAACGGGCCGCCCAACTGGGTATGAAGATCCCCCTGCCGGAGCGGGCCGGCCCCCTGCATTGGGCCAAGTGGGGATCCCTGGGGGTGGGCATTGTCTTCCTTTGGTGGCTGAGCTTTGTGTTGGTAGGCAGCCATCTGGATTTTGGCCGGCTGAGTTTTCCGCGGCAGCTTTGGTTTTTGCAGGGGTTGCTGCCCTGGCTGCGCAATGGCCTGCGGTGGTTGGTGGCCGGCAGCCTGGCGGTCAACTTTGGAGTAGGCCTTCTCTTTTTTGCCCCCTGGCTGATGGATCAGCTCCACCAACGGCTGCACAAGTTGCGTTGGGCCAGGCTTGGCGAAATCGAACGCCACAGCCCCGAAACGGCGCGCCTGCTGCAGCGCATCTGTGCCCAAAACCAGCTAAAACAGCCCCGACTGGGGGTGATCCCGGATGCTGGGCCGCTGGCCTTTGTTTACGGCACTTTTTCTGATGGCTGCCGCATTGTGGTCACCCAAGCCCTGTTGCAGCAGCTTTCTGAGGATGAGATTGCCGCCGTCTACGCCCAGGCCCTGGGGCGAATTGTTAATGGAGATATCCTGGTCATGACCCTGCTGGGATCCCCGATTCAACTGGTTTACCTGGCCCTAGAGCAGGTGAGCCAACTGGGAAGCAAACGGCGGGATCTCATCGGGCATGTGGCCCCGCTGCTCTACCTCATCTACACGGTGCTCTCCTACCCGCTGTTTTTCCTCTCCCGCCTGGGCACCTACCATGCCGACCATTTTGCCGTACAGGCAACCGGCAACCCGAACGGGCTGATCGCTGCTCTGCTCAAATCGGCTGCTGGCCTGCAGGAGGCCCACAAAAACGACCGCCGACCTTCCTCGCTGTTGCACTGCACCCGCCTGTTCAGCTTTTTGGACTTCAAAACCATCGCCGCTGCCAGTGCTGCCGCCCGCCTCCAGGATCCCTCCCAAGCCGGCCAAGTCTTTCTCTGGGATCAGTTCAACCCTTGGGCCCGCTGGATGCAGGTCAATTCCAGCCATCCGTTGCCGGGGCACCGCTTCAAGGTCTTGGCAGGATATGGGGAGCGGCTGCGCCTCGTGCCGGAGCTGAGTCTGGGATCCGGATCCAAGTTGGATGTGGCCCGTCTGCAAAGCCGGTTTTGGCTAGATCTGGCCATCTATGCTGCCGAAGTGGTCGGGATCCTCATTGGCTGGCTGGTGGGGCTGATCCTCTACCTGGTGCTGCAAGATCGCCTCGATCCCAAGGTGATTTGGGCAGCCGCGGTGGTGGGCTACGGGATGGGCCTGTGGGCCAAAGCGGGATTGATGTACGGGGGATCCCTGCCGGCAAGGCCGACGGATGTGCTCAGCTTGCTGGCGGATCCCGACGCGGATCCCCGCCGCGGACAATGGGTGGAGCTGGAGGGGGAGTTGGTGGGACTGGGCCCCTCCGGCTATCAACTGGGGGCAGAGCTGAAGCTGCAAGAGGCCACAGGGCTGATCCCGGTGCGCTTTACTTCCCCTTTGGGGCCGGTGGGCAATGTCTTTTCCGGCCTGAAGCGGATCCGCGCCCTGGTGGGCCGGCGCGTCAAAGTGGTGGGCTGGTTCCGCCGCGGCAATACTGCTTGGGTGGATCTGGCCTACGTCCAGGTGGGATCCAATAAGCTGCACAGCCGACCGCGCCTTTGGCTGGTTGTGTTCGGCTTGGGAGTCATCCTGCTGGGGATTTGGGGGGCGTTCTATTTCCCCAACTTGGCCTCTTACCTGCGGCGGTGGTGAGCCAGGCTCTCTTCCAGTTGGCTGAGAAAACTAGCGGCGAGAGGGCGTTAACTGTGCCTTGCGCAGGCGCACCGACTGGGGCGTGATCTCCACCAGCTCATCCTCGCCGATGTATTCCAAAGCCCGCTCCAGGGTCATCTCCACCGGCGCTTGCAAGTGCACCAGCTCCTCCCCGCCCGCAGCCCGGTGGTTGGTCAGTTGCTTGGTCTTGCAGACGTTCAGCTCCAAGTCTTGGGGACGGTTGTGCTCGCCCACGATCATGCCCTTGTAAACGCGGGTACCTGGCGTAATAAAGAATACACCTCGATCTTCCGCATTCTTGAGGGCATAGGTAGTGGCCACCCCTTCTTCAAAAGCGATCAGCACCCCGTTGCGGCGCATTTCCATCTCAGAGGTCAGGGGACGGTATTCCAGAAAGCTGTGGCTCATGATCCCCTCGCCGCGGGTGATGCGGATAAACTCCCCTCGAAAGCCGATCAGCCCTCGCGCCGGAATGACAAACTCCAGCTGAGCCCGACCATCGGATCCCACCATCATGTTCTGCATTTCTCCCCGCCGTTGCCCCAGCCGCTCGATGCAGGCCCCCACCGTCGCTTCCGGCACATCCAGCACCAAACACTCATAGGGCTCATAGGGCTGGCCGTTGACCTCGCGGAAAATTACCTTCGGTTGCCCCACCTGAAACTCATAGCCTTCCCGCCGCATGGTTTCTAGCAGGATGCCCAGGTGCAGCTCGCCTCGCCCCGACACCAAAAAGCGATCCGGCGAGTCGGTTTCTTCCACCCGCAGCGCCACGTTGGTTTCCAGCTCCCGCATCAGGCGCTCCCGCAACTGTCGCGAGGTAACGAAGGTACCCTCCTGGCCGGCAAAGGGAGAATCGTTGACACCGATCATCACCTGCAGCGTCGGCTCGTCCACTTTGATGAGCGGCAGAGCCTGGGGATTTTCGGGAGAGGTGAGGGTGTGGCCAATGTTGGCCTCGGCAAACCCCGCCACAGCAACAATGTGGCCGGCGGTAGCTTCCGTCAGCTCGATGCGCTGCAGGCCCTGAAAGCCGAACAGCTTGGTTACTTTGCCCTTGGCAATGGATCCATCCTCTTTCACCACTGCCAATGGATCCCCCAGGCGGATGGTGCCGTTGTGGATCTTGCCGATCACAATCCGGCCCAGGTATTCCGAATACTCCAGCGTGGTGACCTGCAGCTGCAGGGGCTTGCCGGGATCCCCAATGGGAGGTGGGACATGCTTGAGAATGGCCTCGAAAAGAGGCTTCATATCCAGGGATCCGCTGTACTTCCCTTCCAGAAAGTCTTTGAGATGGGCTTCTTCCAGGGCAAAGCCGCGCAACCCAGAGGCAAATAGATAGGGGAAGTCGCACTGGTCTTCGTCTGCCCCCAGCTCCAAGAACAAATCCAGCACCTTGTCAATGGCTTTGTAGGGTTCAGCGCGAGGCCGATCGATCTTGTTGACCACTACGATGGGGCGCAGACCCTTCTCCAAAGCCTTGCGCAGCACAAAGCGGGTTTGCGGCATCGGGCCTTCGTTGGCATCCACGATCAACAGGCAGCCCTCCACCATCCCCAGGACCCGCTCCACCTCGCCCCCAAAGTCGGCGTGGCCAGGAGTATCGACGATGTTGATCAAGGTTTCGCCGTAGCGGACGGCTGTGTTTTTGGCCAAGATGGTAATGCCCCGCTCCCGCTCCAGCGTGTTGGAGTCCATCACACAGGTGGGAATGTCTTCCCCCTCCCGAAAGATGCCCGCCTGGCGTAACAGGGCATCCACAAGGGTAGTTTTGCCGTGGTCGACGTGGGCGATGATGGCAACGTTGCGGATGGGGAGTGACATATTAACCATTGACCAGCAGGATGTCGCCCTACAAGCAGGAGTGCCTTAGGGATTTCTTTACAACTCTAACGCAAAGGAGCGTTACGTTGCTAAACACTCCTGGCTTTGGGCTTAGCCCCAGCACTCCCAAAGGGTTATCCCGACTGCCTCAATATCCAGAGGGATCCCCTACATATCGGCGCCGCGCAGATAGAGCAGCAGGATGACCGCCGGGCCTGCCAAGACAATCAAGGCCAGCAGGGCCAACTGCACAAAAACTTCGTATTGTCCGAACATAATCCCAGATCCTGTGGCTTACGCTTTGTATCCTAAGGGGTGCCCCCCACCCCAGATGGGAGAGCTGTTACAATTCTTCAAGTCATGCGCTCTTCGCCAAGGGATCCCTAGCGCTCCTGCTGGGCTTGAAACACCACCGGATCCAGGTTGAACAGTTCCTGCAAGATCCGCATGGCTGCCCGCCGCGCCTCAATATCCCGTTTGGCCCGCAGTTGCACCATCGGGTCGTGCAGGATCTTGTTGACGATGCCGCGGGTCAAGGCGTCGATCACCTCCAGGTGCTTCTCGGCAAAGTCCTTGCCCAGGCGGGAGAGAGCTTTTTCCATCTCCTGCTCGCGGATGGACTCCACCTTGTGGCGCAGGCTGGAAATGGTGGGCACCGTCTCCAGAGAACGCCACCACTCCATGAATTGATCCACCTCTTCTTCCACCAGGGCCTCGGCAGCCAGAGCCAGCTTTTGCCGTTGGGCGCGGTTTTCTTCCACGATGCGGGAGAGGTGATCCACATTGAACACCTGTACCCCCTTCAGCTTTTCCACGTCGGGATCGATGTTGCGGGGCACAGAGATATCCACCAACAACAGCGGCTGATCTGGCTGCAGCACCCCTGCCAGTTGCTGGTAGGTGAGGATCGGCTGGGTGGCACCGGTGCTGGTGAAGACCAAGTTGGACTCGGCCACACTGTTCAGCAGCGACTCCCAAGGCAGCACCTGGATCGGCTGCTCAAATTGCTTGGCCAGGGCTTCGGCTCGCTCCAGGGAGCGGTTCACCACCGTGATATCGACTGCCCCCTTGGCCAACAGGTGCTGCACCAACAGACGGGCCATTCTCCCCGCCCCCACCACGGTAACTTTGCCCTGAGAGAGGGATCCCTGCTCTTGCAGAGCCAACTCCACCGCTGCCGAGCTGATGGACATGGCGCCGGTGCCGATCTCCGTTTCGGTACGGACGCGCTTGCCGGCGGTGATGGCTGCCTTAAAAAGGCGATTGAGGATGCGATCCATGCCGTTGCAGGCTTGGCCCAGTTGCTGGGCTTTTTTCACTTGCGAGAGGATCTGCCCTTCTCCCAGCACCAAGCTGTCCAGACCGGCAGCCACCCGCATCAGGTGGGTTACGGCATCTTGGTAGAGAAGGGTAAACAGGTGCGGACGCAGTTGGGGCAAGGGGATCCCTTTCAGCTCAGCCAAGAACTGCATCGTCTGCCGGACACCACTCTCCATTTCTGAGGTGACGATGTAGACCTCCAGCCGGTTACAGGTGCTGAGGATCGCAGCCTCCTCAATGTGGGGGTGGGCGCGAAGCTGCTGGATCGTCTCTCCCACCTCCGCCTCCGCGATGCTGAGGCGCTCCCGAATCTCTACGGGAGCTGTGCGATGGCTAAGACCGACAACCGCGATAAACATGCCTCTCCGTCGTCTGTACAGCAACAGCAAAAGTTATTAAAAACAAAAACTCTGAACAAAAGCAAATATTGTTTCAGAGAGAAAGCAAGAGCTGTGACCGATACGAGGGGATCCCTTGACTCGGTTCCAGCAAGCTTAGGTAACTTTTCTCAGCCTACCTAAACCCTAAAACCAGTATCGAACCGGTTTTGCCGGATTTTGCTGAAGAGTTATTACGTTTTCACGGGTTGGGGCTTGATAGATTTCGTAACTTTCCCAAAAAGGCAAGGGCGACCTCCAGCAGGGGAAAGCCGCCCCGATCTCCGAGGATGTTAGATAGGGATCCCTTAGCGCAGTTGCAGTCCGCGGGGCTGCTGGCCATCTTTCATGTGGATGGTATCCACAAAGCGCACCGTGCGGGATTGGCTGGAGATCACCAAGGTCTCGGTGCGGGCCCCACCCCCAAAGAAACGTACCCCGCGCATCAAGTCACCATCGGTGATCCCGGTGGCAGCAAAGAGGACTTCCTTGCCACTGGCCAGCTCCTCACACTCCCACACCTTGTCGGGATCCTCAATGCCTTTTTCTTTGAGTTCCCGTCGCGTTTCCTCCACAGGCGGCAGGTAAGTGCCTGCCTGAACTACTTCGGGATCGTAGATCAGCCGACCTTGGAAGTGGGCGCCCAAGCACCGCAGAGCAGCTGCCGAGATCACTCCCTCAGGAGCAGCCCCGATCCCCATCAGGGCATGAATGCCGGTGCCGTTGAAGCCCGCCGAGAGAGCCGCCGAGATGTCGCCATCGGTGATCAGCTTCACCCGCGCCCCCGCCTCTCGAATTTGGCGAATCAGATCGAGGTGGCGCTTGCGATCCATGACCACCACCGTCAGATCCGACACCTCCCGATCCAGGCTTTCGGCGATGATCTTGAGATTTTTCTCTGGCGGATAGTCGATGTGCACCTTGCCCTTGGCCTGGGGCGGAGCTGCCAGCTTTTGCATGTAGATGTCCGGGGCATGGAGAAGGCCACCTTTCTCGGAGATGGCCAGCACGGCCATGGAGCCATTTTGGCCTTTGGCCACTAGGTTGGTGCCCTCACAGGGATCCACAGCAATATCGATCTCCACCAGCTCTTCCACACGGCAGAACTGCTCAGCATCCGGGCGGGTACAGATGCCCACCTCTTCGCCGATGTAGAGCATGGGGGCCTCATCGCGGGTTCCTTCCCCAATCACAATTCGACCGCGCATGGGGATCTGGTTGAGTTTTTCCCGCATGGCCTCTACAGCCACCTGGTCGGCGGTCTTGTTGTCCCCTTTGCCCATCCAGCGGGCGGCGGCAATGGCAGCCTGCTCCACGACTTCGATGATCTCTAGCCCCAACTTGTTGTCCACGATGTGCCCCCTTGCTGATCTCGGAATGGTGAAGGCCAACTTAAGGATATCTTCAGACTCTTCCCCTCAGTTTACCAGGGCAGGCTTCTCCTCGGGATCCCATTCTCTCAACCCCAATAAGCTGAGAGAACAAATCTCCCAAAGCCAGTCAGGAAGAGCGATCCCCGTCTTGGCGGCTTATTATTGCCGCTTGGGGATCAGGGATGGTAGCCTATTTTAAGGGCAATAAGTTTTTCTTAACACCATTAAAAAAACGCAATGAAAAGATACGCTTTTGTCAACCGTTCCGGACAGGTTCAGGTGATCCGCACGATCCCCGGCCACTGGGAGCGCACCCTCTTTCCCGGCCAGCAGGCGATTTTTGAGGCGGAGCCGGACGACTATCTGGAAGTCTACAGTTGCTGCTGCTCCACCGCCATCCTGGAAGAGCGCCGCCTCTGTCGCTATCTGGTGGATTCTTCCTCGCCTGAGGTTGACCTCTACCTGTGGTCATCTTCGCAACGGGGAACTCTGACGGATGCGTTGAATGGTTGACAGGCTCTAGCGGCTGGCTGCCCCATAGGGGCAAGAGGACTGGGTTTGCCCAGGATAACTAGATTGGGGATCGCTTCTCCTGAGGCCGATCCCCGAGTTTTTCAGAGGGCGGATGCGGATCTGGAGAAGGGGCATCGGGGGGACGGGTCAGGCAACTGCCCCGCGCAGCATTGCGAAAGGTATCGATGCGCTCCACGCAATTTTGATGGCCGCAATAGGGGCAATACAGGCGATCCCCAGGTTGGGGCTCCACATCGGCCTGGCTCCACCACCGCCGACAGCGGTCACAACAAAAGTGATAGAGGAACTCCAGCGCCACCCTCATGACAACAGGATCCCTTGCAGAGCCGAACCGATCAGCATGGAAAAATGGGGATTATCCGGATCCCAGCAGTTGGGATCCCTCCCTAGCCCTCGGATTAAGACAAACTCATTATGAGTATGGTATGTTAGGTTTAGTTTACGTTTGCACTTTACCGCAAGGAGCGTGGATTGATGTCTCAGGAAGGATGTCTGCGGGTTGGCCAAGCTGCTCCCGATTTTTCCGCCACCGCCGTCTATGACATGGAATTCAAGACGGTGAAGCTCTCCGACTACAGGGGTAAGAAGTATGTGGTGTTGTTTTTCTACCCCTTGGACTTCACCTTTGTCTGCCCAACGGAGATCACGGCCTTCAGCGACCGCTATGACGACTTTGCCAAGCTGGATACCGAGATCCTGGGTGTTTCAGTGGATAGCGAATACTCTCACCTGGCCTGGATCCAGACCGACCGCAAGGCTGGAGGGGTGGGTGAGCTGAGGTATCCTCTGGTCTCTGACCTGAAAAAGGAGATCAGCGCTGCCTACAATGTTCTGGATCCGGAAGCGGGTGTGGCGCTGCGCGGCCTGTTCATCATCGACAAAGAAGGGATCATCCAGCACGCCACCATTAACAACCTGGCCTTTGGCCGTAGTGTGGATGAAACCTTGCGCACCCTGCAAGCCATCCAATACGTGCAATCTCACCCCGACGAAGTTTGCCCGGCCAACTGGCAGCCCGGCCAGAAAACCATGAATCCCGACCCGGTGAAATCCAAGGAGTTCTTCGCGGCGATTGCCAAGTAGGTTGGCCCCTGGGATCCCTGGCTACATATAGGAGATCCCCAGCGCTTCCGGGCGTAGCTTCAGCTCAAGGTGGGCTGGAGCTTTTTTGTCGAAAACAGGCAAGCAAAAGATCCCCCAACCTTGCTAGGGGATCCTGAAACCCAGTAGGGAGCGAAGCTGTGGGGAGTTCAATCCCAGGGTTTCCCGCCGGTGAACTTGTAGGTAATCGGCTCCTTGTTTTTGCCGATGTTGCGATCCACTTTGCCGATGGGCTCGCGGCCTTCGTTGACCTTCTCGGGAAAGACGCCGTCTTTGGGATGCACCAACACAGGCTCCCCCCCCGCGGGAATGCGGAAGATCTGGTAGTCGTTGATCTTGTAGTCGGATCTCAACTGGGCACCCAGCGCCAAACACTGCTCTTTGCGGGCAAAGGTGAGAAAGTTTTTGCCTTCCACCATCTCAGCAGCGCCGCCGGTGGGCATTTCAAACACCTGCCCCGGCTTGCCCGTCCAGGTGATGACGTATTTTTCTTCGGTTTCGGCTGCGCTCAACAGCCCCCCGGTGGATCCCCCAAATAGAGGCAGCTTTGCTCCCTGACGAGGATCGCCTTCCATCACAGCCATAGTCTACCTTTCTCAACTCGTTGTGGTTTGCGGTGGTTTGCCTTGTCCAAACCGCGGTTTGCGGCGCGAAGCACTTTGAATCTACCACTGACTCGATTTTTGGCCCCAGTTCCGCCTGGGAACTGTAATCTTTCGTAGCAGACTGGCTGGCCCTCAGACAGATCCCTGGGCGCCCTGTAGGCCACCATAGAACAAGCCGGAGACCCACAGCTTTCTGGAAAAGGAATAGCGCCCATGGCTCAGTGGTCACTCCATCCCAGCTCGCAATCCAATGCCAGGGTCATTCTCATCCCCACCGCCTTTGGCCACGACACTCAGGCTCCAATGGCCATTCTCAACGCCGGTTCAGAGCTGTGTGCCTTCGAGCCGAGGTTGGGGATCGATGTGGATAAGCTGGCGGTGGCGCAGTTGCCGGGGCTGGTGGATGAGCCTCCCTACGGCATGTGTGAGGCGGCGGTGACTCAAGCTTGGAGACGACAACAATGGCCGGTGCTGTTGCCTTCGGTCTTGGCTGCCAGTTGGGGGGCCATTCGTGCCCTCTGGAAGCACTACCCAACTCTGAGTGTGGTGCATTGCAGCGCTCATGCCAACCTGATGCCGCCCCCAGAGATGACCCAGCCGGATCAAGATACAAGCTATGGCAGTGCTGCCTGGGTGGAGTTGCTCTATCAGCACATGCTGCCGGTGATCCATGTGGGGTTGCGCAGCGGCAGTGCGCGGGCCTACGCATGGCTGAAAGCCCACCACAGCCCAATATTCTGGGCCCAAGATGGCTGGGATCCCCAGCAGGTGGTGGCCTCTTTGCCGGATCAACCGGTGTTTTTGGTGGTGGACTGCAGTGTGTTGGATCCTTCCTTGGCGCCCGCGGTGCATCACCCAGAGCCAGGGGGGGTGAGTTGGCCGCAACTGTTGCAGACCTGTGAGGCCATCTTTGCTGCTCGTCCTGTGGTTGGCCTTTCGCTGGGAGGGGTGGCGGTGGGATCCGCAACACGGCAAACTGCTCGCGTGGTGGCCCGCCTGCTCAATTGGTTGCTGGCCTGCTATGCCCTCCACTCCCTGAAGGTGACCGCTCAACCGCAACCTGCCCAGACTGTTTAAGCTGCTCAAAGATGAATGCCTGAATATCTGGGAATGGTTGCATGAACCTCTATCGCCGAGTGATCTTCCCGCAACTGTTGGATCTGGCCCTCTCGGGAGAACGGATAGAGCGCTATCGGCGGCAGCTTCTGGCCCATGTGCAGGGATCCGTTCCGGAGATTGGTTTTGGCACCGGCCTCAACCTATCCTGCTACCCAGAGCACATTCGAAAGATCACAGGGGTAGATCCCAATCCCGGCATGGGATCCCTGGCTCGTCGGCGCATTGCATCTTCTCCCATCGCCGTTGATTGGCAGGTGGCGGATGCCCAGGAACTGCCTTTTCCAAGCCAGAGTTTTGATAGCGTGGTCAGCACCTGGACATTGTGCAGCATTCCTAATGTGGCCAAGGCTTTAGGGGAAATCCGGCGGGTGTTGCGAGCAGGGGGAAAGCTGTTTTTTCTCGAACACGGCCTCAGCGAGGATCCCCAGGTGCAAAGATGGCAAAATCGTCTCAACCCCCTCCAAAAAGTGATTGCAGATGGCTGCAACCTCAACCGAGATATGGCCCGGTTGATCCGAGAAGCGGGGTTTCGGTTTGAGCAACTGGAGCGGTTTTATATGCCTGACCAGCCGAGATTCATTGGCTACACCTATCAAGGCATAGCGCTTCCCGCCGCGGAAGGAAACTTCCAGTTCTAGAAGACTTGAGCAGCCACCAATTTTCCAACAGCTCTCTACCTGTTCGCCTTTCTAATCACACAGTCTAATCACACAGTTGCAGACGGGATTGCGGCTGCCGCATGGCCGGGTCGATCTCGTAGGTCAGCTCAAAGTTGATCACCCGCCAGCGCTGAGGGGATCCACCCCTATCCTCTGGGATTTGGGAGCTGAAGCTGACGGGCAAACCATAGAGGCGAGGTGGGCCGGGGCGACGGTGGGATCCCTGCTCCAGATAAGGGGTGAGCAGCTGGCGGTAGCGCTCGGCCACGATCACCTGAGTGGCTCGCATCCCTTGCATGCGCAGCCGATCCAACTCTTCATGAATCTCAAAACGGATCCCATCGGCGTGGGTGTGCTGACGAAACCAGCGACCTTCCCAAAAGCGCCAGCGCCGTCCGGATTGCAGGTGTACCAGCTCCTCTTGTTCAGCATCCGCCTCAAACGCACCGTGGCGAGGGCAGAGGTAGGTATCGGTCAGGGTGAGGGCCGCAATCGTTTGCCGACAGTGGGGGCACTGAATGCTGGGGCCGAAGATCGGGTAAGAAAAGGCAACAGTCATAGGAAACCCCACAAAACGCGGCTGGATATCTGGGCAAATCCGCAGTTGTCCACATTATAGATGTTGGCTTTTGGGGATCCCCATGACAAAACCGGAGGAGATCTTCTAAATTAGGAGGTAGGGGGGATGCGCTCGAAGTCTGTACTGATTCTGGGCGAGCCTCAAGGAGCTCCGCGATAGCAACGGGGAGTGGGTGGTACCCACTTCTTTGCTTTTTGAGGGGGCTTACTGTCCCCTTTGCCAGCTCCGGCTCAAAGGGGTTTGGATCTGGCGGCAACACCCGGTTGGTGACGAGTAGGTTATGGTTCACCCTCTTATTCCACAGTTGGAGAGCTTGGCCCGTCCCTTGGCCGCTCAACTGGGATACCAGTTGGTGCAGATGGTTTTCCACACCAACCAGCATCCGCCAGTTCTGCGGGTGGATATCCGCCCACTGGATCCCGACCGAGAAACCAGCCATGCCGATTGCGAAGCCATGAGCCAAGCCTTAGAAGTCGAGCTGGATCGGGTGGATCTGATCCCAGGCCAGTATGTGTTGGAGGTGTCCAGCCCTGGCATCAGCAACCTTCTCACCAGCGATCGCGACTTTGTGGTTTTCAAAGGGTTTGCGGTGGAGGTGACCTTGGATCCACCCTACAAGGGCAAAGCCGTCTGGTCAGGACACCTGCTGGGTCGGGATGAGGAGAGGGTTGCCTTATCCCTCAAGGGGCGGCGAGTTCAGTTGCCCCGCGCTTCGGTGCAGCGGGTTGCCCTCTCATCGGAAACTGACTAGGAGACCGGAGATAGAGAGAGCGTTTGACCGCAGGTGGTGCGGCCCTCCCTTCGCATCAGAGATGCGGGTTCAGTTCCCGCTGTGGAGCAATAGCAACAGCAAGTTTCACGAAGTTTGTGCAGGAGGACAGTGGTTATGGCGATGGTGCCTCTGCCGGGTTTGGCGGAAATGGTGGAGATGATCTCGCGGGAGCGCAACTTGCCCCGCCATGTGGTCACCGATGCCCTGCGAGAGGCGCTGCTCAAGGGCTACGAACGCTACCGCAAAACCATCCAGCGAGATGTGGTCTTTGCAGAAGACCACTTCCGCAATTTCGATGTGGAGTTGGATGTGGAGGCAGGAGGCTTTCGCGTTTTGGCCACCAAAGCCATCGTTGAGCAGGTACAGGATCCGGATCACGAGATCTCTCTGTACGACGTGCAGCAGGATTACCCAGAAGCCGAAGTAGGCTGGGAAGTCACAGATGATGTCACCCCACAACAGGCGGAATTTGGCCGCATGGCGGCCATCCAAACCAAGCAGGTGCTGGCGCAAAAGTTACGGGATCAGCAGCGCCGTCTGATTCAGGAAGAGTTCCGCGATCTGGAAAAAACCGTACTGCAGGCACGGGTGCTGCGCACCGAGCGGCAGACGGTGATCATGTCGGTATCCAGCGGTTTCGGACAACCTGAGGTGGAAGCAGAACTGCCCAAGAAGGAACAGCTGGCCAGCGATCGCTACACTCCCAACGCGGTGATGAAGGTCTATCTCAAGAAAGTCTATGAGGGATCCCGGCGGGGGCCACAGCTTTTGGTTTCCCGGGCCGATGCTGGCTTGGTGGTGAACCTGTTTGCCAACGAGGTGCCAGAAATTGAAGAGGATATCGTGCGGATTGTGGCAGTGGCGCGGGAGGCCAACCCCCCTTCCCGAAATGTGGGGCCACGTACCAAGATTGCGGTCGATACGGTGGAGCGGGACGTGGATCCAGTGGGGGCCTGTATTGGCGCGAGGGGATCCCGGATTCAGGCGGTGGTAGCAGAGCTGCGCAACGAGAAAATCGATGTCATCCGCTGGTCGCCGGATCCTGCCACCTACATTGCCAACGCCCTCAGCCCGGCCAAGGTGGTGGAGGTGCGGCTAGTGGATCCGGAAATCCAGCAGGCCCATGTGTTGGTCAACAGCGACCAGCTCAGTTTGGCCATTGGCAAAGAGGGGCAAAATGTGCGCCTGGCAGCCCGCCTCACCGGTTGGAAAATCGACATCAAGGAAGTGGAGAGCTACCGCGCAGCGCTGGAGGAAGCCCAAGCCCAAGGGCTGCCCTATCCCTTCATCACTCCGGCGGCACTGGAGCGCTTCCGGCGGCGGGCCGAACGGGCTGCTCTGGGCCTAGAGGATGAGGAATACGAAGAAAAGCGCCGCTTGGAGGAAGAGGAGCTGGCGGGAGACGAGAGGCTGGAGGAAGACTGGGCTGACGAGGACGAGGACTTCGACTACGACGCCGAGTTCGACATTGCCCAGCCGAAGGGGTAATGATATACGCTTATACGCTCTACCCTCACTTTGCCCGTACACTTTGCTCGTAGAGGGCGGCTTCTGCCGGAAGTCTGGGCTTTGGAATGAGTTTTGCTGCAGGGGATCGCGGTTGCACCGAGACCGCAATGGCGCATGTGGGGTTTTCCTGCCTGCTTGGGCAGAACTGCCCTGTTCCGGCAATCTGCATTGGTGAAAGATGCTAGCTTTTGTTAGCATGCAGGAGCCAAAAAAGTTCGGCAGGCAAATCAAAACTCTTCCGAGCCAGAACCCAAACCTCAATCCAACACAGCGGGATCCCTTGGCTAGTTCAGAGTTTGCCCTGGAGCAGTTGCTCTTTGCCCCGGCCACGCCTGACCCCGACGCAGTGCGGGTAATCTACGCCTTCCCCAACACCTACGCAGTGGGGATCACCAGCCTGGGCTATCAAGTCATCTGGAGTCTGCTGGCCAGCCGCCGAGATGTGGCCGTCTCCCGCCTCTTTACGGATCTGGCTGAACCCCTGCCCCGGGAGCCGGAGCTGTTCGGCTTTTCCCTATCCTGGGAGCTGGATTATGTCCATATCCTGGCTCTGCTGGAACGGCACGGGATCCCTCCCAGATCTGAGGAGCGGGAAGAAGCCCACCCCTTGGTCTTTGGCGGCGGCCCGGTACTGACAGCCAACCCTGAGCCCTTTGCCGAGTTTTTTGACCTGATCTTGCTGGGGGATGGGGAAGGTCTTCTGGAGAAGATGATTGAGATCTATCGGCAGGTGCGCCAGGGATCCCGGGCTGAGAAATTGCAGGCGCTAGCGCAGGTGCCAGGGATCTATGTGCCCGGCTTGTATGAACCCCAATACCGGGAGCCCGACGGCCCGGTGGAGAAGGTGCTCCCCAAAGTGGCCGGGATCCCTAGCTCCATTCGCAAACACACCTTCCGCGGCAACACCCTCTCGGTTTCCACAGTAGTCACCCCCAAAGCGGCTTGGGAGAGCATCTACATGGTGGAGGTGGTGCGCAGTTGCCCGGAGATGTGTCGGTTTTGCCTGGCCAGCTACCTAACGTTGCCCTTCCGGGTGGCGGATGTGGAGGGGCATTTGATCCCGGCGGTGGAGCGGGGGCTGCAGGTTACCCAGCGGATTGGGTTGCTGGGGGCTTCGGTAACCCAACACCCGCAATTCGAGCAGTTGCTGGAGCACTTGGCCCAGGATCGCTTCGAGCAGGTGCGTCTCAGTTTGGCCTCGGTGCGCACGGCTACCGTAACTCCACGTCTTGCGCAGGTGCTCTCCTGCCGGGGCAGCCAGTCCATTACGGTGGCCATCGAAAGTGGCTCAGAACAACTGCGCCAGATCATCAACAAGAAGTTAAGCAACCCGGAAATCTTGGCAGCAGCAGCCCACGCCCAGGCTGGAGGTCTGAAGGGCATTAAGTTCTACGGCATGGTGGGGATCCCGGCGGAAACCCAGGCGGATTTGGAGGCCACAGTGGATCTTTTCCAAGAGCTCAAAAAAGCGGCTCCCGGCCTGCGCCTGACGCTGGGTTGCAGCACCTTTGTGCCCAAAGCCCACACCCCTTTTCAGTGGCACGGGGTGGATCCCAAAGCCGAGAAAAAACTGCAGTTTTTCCAGAAACATCTGCGTCCCCTGGGGGTGGAGTTGCGCCCGGAAAGCTATAGCTGGTCGGTGATCCAAGCCCTCATCTCGCGAGGGGATCGGCGGGTGGGAAAGGTCTTGCAGTTGGCGCGGGACTTTGGCGAATCTTTGGGGAGCTACCGGCGGGCTTTCAAAGAGCTTAAAGGGCAACTGCCGCCCCTAGACTACTACGTGCACAGCCACTGGGATCCAGCGGATCCCTTGCCTTGGCAACACATCGAAGGGCCCCTCACCCTGGAGCGACTGTTGCAACATCGCCAGGAAGCTCTTTCTGTTCGTATCTCTTGAAAATACCTATTTGGGTTGTTTGCAAGCTGCGATGCTGCTGGCAATAATCGCCTCGGTTTCGGCCAAGCCTTTCCAGCCCAAGATCTGGGTTTCTTTCTTTTCCAGGCGCTTGTAGGTGGCGAAAAACTCCGCGATCTCATCCAGGCGGTGCTGGGCGATGTCTTCCAGCTTGGTCACCGAAGCATAGCGGGGATCCTTAGCAGGCACACACAGCAGCTTCTCATCGGGATCCCCGCCGTCGATCATCTGCAACATGCCCAAGGGTCGCACCGTGACCACACACCCTGGGAAAGTGGGCTGATCCATGATCACCAAGCCATCCAAGGGATCCCCATCCCCGGCCAGCGTATTGGGCACAAAGCCGTAGTCGTAAGGGTACTGCACCGAGGAATAGAGCACCCGATCCAGCGCCATCGCTGCCATGTCTTTGTCGAACTCATACTTGTTTTTGCTGCCGCCGGGAATCTCAATCAAGATGTTGAGCAGGCCGGGCTTGGGTTGGGCAGGGATCCGCGACAGGTCGATCACAGCAAGTACTCTCGGATTGGGAGATAGACAGCCAGATTGTATTTTGACATACTCCTTGCCCCAAAGGACAGAGACTCTTGACACTTCGCCGGGAACAGGCGGGACGAAACCCTTAGCCGCCTTCACATTGCTTCACATTATTTTCTCCACGTCTGGCTTAGCGTCGCATCTTCCTCGACGAGATGGGAGACTGGGTTTTCTCTCCCCCTTTCCCTCAGCAGGCCCAGAGCCGCCTGGAAGGATAGGGTTCCGGATCCGGCTTCCTTGATTGGCTCAGACATACTCCCCGGGCAAGATTCGAACTTGCGACCAATCGGTTAACAGCCGACCGCTCTACCGCTGAGCTACCGAGGATCAAGCGTTTCTCATCATAGGGGAAAAAAGGACTGCTAGGCAACTGCCGGCGGGGGGTTCTTGTTGGGCCTTGGGATCCCTGTTCAGTGGAGCGGGCTTGATTTTGCTCAATTGCTCGCCTTTCTCAGGTCTATCTGACGGATCCAGGGGACAAACCCTGAAAACGCCCTCGTCAACCGAACGGAAGCCATTACAATGGTTACGGACATTTGCCAGCGCCCCTCATGGACTTCGGAGTCGGATTTCTCTCCAACAACGTCATGCTGCCGATCCTGGATTTTTTCTATGGGATCGTGCCCAGCTATGGACTGGCCATTATCTTCCTGACGTTGGTGATCCGCTTTGCCCTCTACCCGCTCAATGTGGGATCCATCCGCAACATGCGGCGCATGAAGGTGATCAGCCCGGTGATGCAGCGGCGGATGCGAGAACTCCAGGAGAAATACCGAGACGACCCGCAGAAGCTTCGGGAAGCCCAGGCCAAGCTTTACAGCGAGCTGGGGGCCAATCCCTTGGGGGGCTGCCTGCCACTGCTCATTCAAATGCCAGTGCTGTTTGCCCTGTTTGCCACCCTGCGGGGCTCCCCCTTTGCAGCGGTGACCTACGATGTCAACTTGCAGATCCTGCCGGCGGAAATGGCGGCTGAGGTGGTGCCCGCCCCCTACGTCAGCCCCAGCAAGAACATTTTTGTCACCGACTCTCTTCACAAGCCGGTGGTGCTGGTGGAACCCAAAGGCACCAAGGTTGCCGTTGGGGAGGAGGTGCAATTTCTGCTTCAAGGGCCGGGGGGCAAGCCTTTTGAGCAGTTGGTGGCCGAAGCGGGTGGGGATCCCAATCTGTTACAGCCCACCTGGAAGATCACCAAAGGAGAAGATCGTGCCCAGATCAAGCCGGATGGCACCTTGCTGGCTCTGCAGCCGGGGGATGTGACCGTGCAGGTGTCTATTCCCGGTTTGGCCTCTGAGACTGGCTTTCTGTTCATCGACAAGTTGGGCCGTGTGGGAGCCTTCGACGAGGATGGCACCATCCACTGGGATATCATCGCCATGATCGTCATCTTTGGGGTGTCCATTTACCTGAACCAGTACCTAACCAATGCCGGACAGGATACCGGCAAAGAGGATCCCAGCCAAAGTTCCATGGCTCGGATCACCCCTGTGCTGTTCTCGGCGATGTTCCTGTTCTTCCCTCTGCCGGCAGGGGTTTTGCTCTACATCCTTGTCTCTAATATCTTCCAAACGGTGCAGACTTTCCTGCTCTCGCGGGAGCCGTTGCCGGAGAACTTGCAGCAATTGGTGGAAGAGGAGCGCCGTCGGGCTGCCCAGGCGATCACGGTGGAGGCCAAGGAAGTGGAAAAATCGACCAAGCCCAGAGCAGCCAAGGAGGGACGCGAATCCTTGCCCTTTGAGCCCTAGGGGATCCTCGCTGTTGGGGTGGACTTGTGGTGGAGTGTTGATACCTCTTCAAAGTTGGAAGCTGCCTAGGATGAGCCGTCCTAAGTCTTCTACGGGATCTGCTGCTAAGAAATCTGAGGGAACCGTTGCCCCTTCGCCAAACAAGTCCACCTTTGCGGCCAATCAAGAGCGAGCCAGGCAGTGGTTACAGCAGGTGCTGGCGGCTATGGGGATCCCAGCGGCGGTGCGGGTGGTGGGGGAGGTGCTGGAAATTGAGGCAGACTCTTTGACCCCAGCTCAGAAGCAGCTGCTGTTGGCGAAAGCCCCCCCCTTGCCCTCTCCATCTTCCAGAGATTCCCCTCAAGAGGAGGATCGCTCCCCCGTGGTGCTGGATGCGTTGCAGTACCTGGCCAACACCCTTCTCAACCTGAACCAGCCGGAAGACCAGCAGCAGCCCTACATTTTGGATTTGGACGGCTATCGGCAGCGGCGTTTGCAGGAGCTGAAGGTTTTGGTTGCCGCTGCTGTGGAAAAGGTGAGGGCCACTGGTCGGGAATACGAGTTTCCCGATCTCTCGGCTGCCGAGCGTCGGCAAATTCATACTCTCTTGAATGACCCTGCCTATGCCGATCTGGAAACTTTCAGCCGTGGCAAAGAGCCTGACCGGCGCTTGGTTATCCGTCGGGCAGCTTCCCCATCTTGAGAGTGGGCAGAGGGCTGGGAACAAGTTGGCCCTCTTGCTACGGTGACGACAGGGATCCCGGCTATCCAAAACGCGTGAAGGGGGGTGCCATGCTGAGGCCAATTCGTCTATCGGATCTGCGGCAGATGCCGGATCAAACCCAAGAATTGCAGTTTAGGCAGTTTTTTTCGGGCTTTGAGAGTTTGACCCCTGTGGAGGGATCCCTGGAAGTCAGCCATCGGGGCCATTTTCTCGAAGTGAGTGCTGAAGCTCGTACCATTGTCACCCTCACCTGCCACCGCTGCCTACAGCAGTTCAACCACCGGCTGCACCTGGAAGTTGAGGAGATCATTTTGATTCGGGATCCCGAACCTCTCCCCTTGGAGCTGGAATTGCAAGACGAAGAAGATCTGCTGGAGAGCCTGCCCCCCAATGGTGAGCTGGATGTCGAAGACTGGATGTACCAGCACCTGCATTTGGAGATGCCCCGCCAGTTGCCCTGCCGTCCCGATTGTCCGGGCATTGCGGTGGAAGCTACAGCACCAACGGCGGATCCCCGCTGGGCAGCCCTAGCTTCTCTCCTGGAAGACTCTCCCTAGCTTTTTTGATGTTGCGCCCACAAGTTCTCTGGCGTTTTGCTCGACCCCACACCGTCTACGGCACCAGCGCCAGCGTGGTGGGCCTCTACCTGTTGGCGGGGTTTGTGGCTGCCGGATCCCTGCAACCGGTTCTCTCCGCACTACCCCACCTGGTCTGGGCTTGGGCAGCCTGTTTGGCGGCCAATGTCTACATCGTCGGCTTGAATCAACTGACGGATGTTGAAATCGACCGCATCAACAAACCCCATTTGCCCTTAGCTGCTGGATCCCTGGGTTGGCGACAGGGGGTGGGGATCGTCGTGGGTTGTGGGGTGGCGTCCGTCCTGCTGGCCATGGCCGGGATCCCCTACCTGCTGCTGACGGTGCTTTTGAGCAATGGGATCGGCACGGCCTATTCGCTGCCCCCCTTGCGGTTGAAGCGTTTTCCGCTGGCAGCCTCGGCTTGCATCTACAGCGTGCGCGGCTTGATCGTCAATTTGGGCCTTTACAGCCATTTTCAGCAGGTGATGCAGGGAAGGGTCGAGCTTTCGGCTGCGATTGTTTGGCTGACGGGGTTTATGTCGATTTTTGGGCTGGTGATCGCCCTTTTCAAAGATATTCCCGACATGGAGGGGGATCGCCAGTTTGCCATTGCCACCTTCTCGCTGCGCTTTGGGCCAGGGCGGATCTCAAGGTTTTGTATCGGCATTTTGGCCTTGTGCTATCTGGGATTTATCGGGGTGGGGATCTCTTTTCTCCTTGCGGGCAACGGCCTCTGGCTGTTGGTGAGCCATGTGTTGGGGCTGGGGATCCTCTTGGGCTATGGTGTCCATCTGGATCTCAGCCGTCGGGAGGCGATTGTTGGCTATTATCAACTGATCTGGAAGTTGTTTTACTTGGAGTATTTGCTTTACCCTTGGGCCTTTTTCTCTTTTTTCTAGAGCATTTTCCTGGAGGTAACGATCTCCCCAAACTCAGACAGGAAAAAATCTAGAGATACCGCCTCATTTGCACCCGAAAGCGGCCTTTTTTTGTTTCGGCTACCTCTTCGATTTGCAGCCGACCACGACCGCGAATGGCAATCCAATCCTGAGGGCCAACGGTGTAGCTGGCTTGGGTAATGGGCTTCCAGTTGACCCGCACTTCCCCCCGTTGGATTTCTTCCACCATCTTGCTGCGGGAGATGCCAAACCCGGCTGAGGCTACCGCATCCAAGCGCAAAGAGGCTTCTATGCTGGTGATGGATTTGACGCGGGGGGGCTGAATGTTCAACTGGCTCAGGGGGATCCGGCCTACTTTGACAGGCACTGTGCGCACCTGCGTCAGGTTTAGGGCGAGGTAGTCCACCATTTCGGGCACAACGATGGCCTGGGCGCCTGAGTCTCCCAACACAAGGATGTCTCCCACTTTCTCGCGGGCGATGCCGGCTCCCAAAAGGGCTCCCAGAAAATCGCGGTGGGTGGCCGGGTCGAACAGAAAGTTGCCCTGAATCTGAATGGCGGCCAATGGGATCCCTTCTGGGTCGGGCTTGGGATCCCGGACATCCAGACCCACCTCAGAGCGGGCCAGGGCTATGCGTTGGCGTTCTGCTTGGGGGTACCCTCCCCAGGCCCACACTTGTAGTTCGGTCAAGTTGCGCAGCCGAGCTTGCACCTCCGCTATTTCGGGTGGGGAAAGGAAGTCGCTCCAGACCACTTGCCAGGTCTTGAGGGCTTGCTCTCCCAAATCCAAGACCCGTGCCAAGGTTTCTCGATACTCTGCCCCTTGCAACAAATCGGCTCTGGGTAGCATTTGGGGTGCTTCGACCTCTGTGGTTCAGTCCCGTTTTTCCCATGCTAAGCTAGATAGCCGGAATCGCGGCGGGCGTAGCCAAGCGGTTAAGGCAGAGGATTGTGGATCCTCCATTCGTGGGTTCGAGTCCCATCGTCCGCCCTTGAGGGAAATCGCGAAAATCCAGTCAGGGCAAGGGCTGCAGAGGCCAGTCCATCTATCTAGACCCTGACAAACGAAAACAGACAACACCCTATCTGGACGCAAAAATCGTGAAGGTATTCGTCAAGGTGATCTGGAGCACCTGCCTCTCCCCCTCAAAACAAGCTCGGTTAGGGTCGTTTCAGGTTAGGGTGAGCTTCTGGCCCCCTGCATTATTGCTCCGCAACGCCGACGCGAGCAACGTTTTGGGTGTGGGCACAGTATCCTAGTTTGAATCGAAATGACCATGACGCTCTGCTTGCGGATGGACTCACCAGGACTTTGTCCCGCTATCGCGAACACAGCTCAAGATTAGGGTTCCCACTTCGTCAATGACACCTGTCCAACCGGCTTCGATCACCGCCGTTGCCTCCGGCATCTCGACAATTGCCGGCCCGCGCAGTTGAAACCCCACATCCATGCGCTGCCGATCGTAAACCGGCACCAGGCGCATCCTGCCCCCAAACCATGCCTCTCGCCGACCCTTGAGGGGATCCCCTGGCAAGGGGGGGGGTGCGGTCAAAGGCACGGTGGGTAGGGCCTGCACCGCCTGTAGACGCAACTGAATTGCCTCCACCGGCTGGGCTGAATCTTGCCATCCATAGCGTTGTTGGTGGGCCTGGTGAAACTGCTGTTCCAGATGAGCAATCGGATCCGACAACCGCACTGGGATCCCCAACTCAAAAGACTGGCCGCGATAGCGCAAGTCCAAGCTGAAGTGCAACGCCGGCTCCTGCAGATCGGCTCTCGCCTGGCGGATCAGGGGTTCTGCCCATTGGGCCAGCAGGGATCCCCCTGAAGCGGACGTGAGCTGCCGCAGAGGTTGGAGGATGGCCCGCCGATAGTCTCGCCGCAGATCTGCCAAAGCCATTCCCAGCGCCGAGAGCACCCCACAGGCAGCCGGGATCAAGATCGTGCGGATGCCCAGCTCTTCTGCCAAAGCACAGGCATGCATGGGCCCGGCTCCGCCGAAGGCCAACAGGGCAAAATCGGCGGGATCCAAACCCCGCTCCACGCTGATCACCCGCAAGGCCCGCGACATGGCGACATTCGCCAAGGTGCGAATGCCAACGGCAGTTTCCTGCAAGCTCAAGCCCAAGGGATCCGCCAGCGTGGCAATAGCCTGTTCCGCCAGCCCCCGCCGTAGCTGCACCGAGTCGCCCAGCCGCCCGCCATCCGGCAGGTACCCCAGCCAGAGGTTGGCATCGGTAACCGTCGGAGCCCTTCCCCCCCGACCGTAGCAGGCCGGCCCAGGGTTGGATCCGGCACTCTCTGGCCCCACCTGGAGCCCACCGCCGGGCAGCAAATGGGCCAGGGATCCGCCGCCGGCACTGACGGTGTGGATGTCAATTTGGGGCTGTTGCACGGGCAAGCCGCACACCACCGCTGCGGGAGTAACCTGGGGGATCCCATCTTGGATCAAGGCCACATCCGTGCTGGTTCCCCCCATGTCGAAGCTGAGCAAGTGGGGGTAGCCACTCAGGCGACCCAGATAGGCCGCCCCATAAACCCCGCCTGCCGGCCCCGAGAGCAAAGCCAGCGAAGCATGAGCTGCCGCCTGAGCAATGGAGGTCACCCCGCCGGAAGACTGCATGATCAAGGGCTGGGGGATCCCTCGCTCCCGACATCCTTGGGCCAAGCGGTGCAGGTAGCCCGCCAATGCCGGGCTGAGGTAGGCATCGATGGCGGTGGTGCTGAAGCGCTCGTATTCTCGGAACTCCGGCGCCACCTCGCAAGACAGGGAAAGATGTAGCTCCGGGAAAGCCTGTCGCAAGGCCATTCCCAGCCGCTGTTCGTGCTCCGGGTAGAGAAAAGAAAACAAAAACCCCACCCCAATAGCGCGGATCCCATCCCGCTGCACCCGTTCCCCCACCTCCTGCACCACCCGCCGGATTTCGGCATCGGTGAGCGGCTCCAACACTCCGCCCGCGCTGCAGCGCTCCTTCACCTCCAGGCAGTGGTGGCGGGGCACCACTGGCTCCGGCTTGGGCTGCGTCAGGTCATACAGAGAGGGGCGGTTTTGACGGGCAATGGACAGCACATCCCGGAAGCCCGCCGTGGTCAAAAACAGGGTGGGGGATCCCTTGCGCTCCAGCAGCGCGTTGGTGGCTACCGTCATGCCATGACAGAAGAGGTCAACCCAGAGCACCCCCAGCTTGTCCAGCGCCGCAAAGACCCCCTCCTCAGGGCTGGGGGTAGACAGCACCTTCGCCGTCTGCATCTGGCCATCCTGCAAGAGCACCAGATCAGTAAAGGTGCCCCCCACATCGATCCCCAGGCGGGCCAAGCTGCGGCTTGCTTCCGTCTGATCCAGATTGGCCGGATCGAGGTTGCTACCCAACGCTGATGCGACCATGGCTTCTATCGCTTCTATAGTCCATCGCTGTCCTTCACCAGCCCTGCCCGAACTGCATCCAAAAACTGACGGGCAGTGCGACCGGAAAAGCCGTTTTGCTGTTGGGCCCAGATTAAGGCCTGGCGGCGCAGGGCATCCAGAGATTGGGTGAAACCCAGCCGCTGGGCCAAGTGTTCTACGGTTGCCAGGTAATCTCCCTGGGTGAAGGGGGTGAAGGTGAGGGTGAGGCCGAAGCGATCCCGCAGCGACAGCTTTTCCTGTACGGTATCCCAGGCGTGGACTTCTTGATCTCGGGGATTGGGACGGTCGCCAAAAAACTCGCGGATGAGATGGCGGCGGTTGCTGGTGGCATAAAGGCGCACGTTGGGGGGCGGCGCAACGAGATCCCCCTCCAGGAGCACCTTGAGCTGCTTGAACTCGGTTTCCTCTGCCTCAAAGGAGAGATCGTCCACAAACAAGATGAAAGGCAACACCTGCGCCCGCAGCTCTGCCAAAATTTCCGGCAACTGAATCAAGTCTGTTCGCCTCAGCTCCAATAGGCGCAGCCCCTGCAGGCCGTAGCGGCGCAACAACGCCTTCACCAGAGAAGACTTGCCGGTGCCCCGCGCCCCGTAGAGCAACACATGCAAAGCCGGATCCCCCCGCAGCAGCGCTTCGGTGTTGGCCGCCAACTGCCGTTTCTGCCGTTCGTAGCTGTAAATCTCCTCCCAGTCAGGCAGATCGGGAGCAGGGATCCCTTCTAGCCCTGCTGGCCCCCAGCGAAAGGCCCAGTAGCGAGCACAGATTCCCACCCCTTCTCGGCGATAGTGGGCAATCAAGTCCTCCAGGCTCAGGCCCCAATCGGCAAAAGGGCGGGGATCCCAGCCGAAGCTGCTGTTGTTTTCATCCGGCCAGGGGATCCCCAGACCCAGCGCCTGCATTTGCTCGGCAATGGTCTCCTGACTATCCGCCAAGGTTTGCAGACAGCGGAGATCGTGGCGGGCCGCCTGCATCAGAGGCCCTGGGATCTCTTGGGATCGCAGCGCCGCGCGGGAAAAGGGGTTATCTGCCCAGCCAATCTCCCGGATCAGCCACTCCCGCCAGCTCAGGCCCTGCCGGGCCAACTGCTCAAACCAGCGCCCGTAGGCCCTCCAGCACGGCAGGGGATCCCCACTCATCAACTGCTGGATTAGCTCCTGCCAGGCTAGGGCTAGGGGGTGGGTGCAGATGTCCCGGAATACCAGCAGCTTGGCCGCTGCTTCTGCTGCTTCTTGGAGGGGGGTCATCGCTTGAAGCCGCTCTAACTTGGCGTTGCTTATCCGCTCCCTAGGGGAGGAGACTGGGGGTAGTTGCGTTAACAACACGGAGCGCTTGAGTTACCTGGCATTGTCCCGCCGGCCCAGTTCATAGAGGCCTCCGCCGACGCAGGCGATCAGGCCGCAGGAGACGGCCCAGCTTTTGCCCAAGGAGATCTCCGTCAGGGCTACCACCAAGCCTGCTGCCAGCAAAAAGGGAAGGGTGCTCAGCAAGGAAGCCAAAGCTCCACTGGGATCCCATAGCAATTGCTTTTCCCAGCTCTCCTGCAGCTTTTGATGCAGCGGCGAAAACCCCCACATTAGCCCTAAGCCCCACAGAGCCGTGGCGGCCCATAAAGAGGGGCGAAGCATCTCCCAGCCCACAAGTCCAACCCCAACGGGATCCACCGGTCAACTCCCAACCCTGCCTTTCTAGGCTAGCGGGATTGGGCCCAATCGGTGGCAGTGATGGTGGTGCCGGGGAATTGAATGGGATTGCCCAAGCTTTGAATTTGGGCCTGGAGAGCCGGCAACAGCCGCAAATCCAAAAGCGGCTCCTCCACGATCGCCGCCGGGATCAGATCCCGTTCTAGGGCAAAGTGGGCCGCGTGGCCGGCGGCGGTGCCAATGGCCCATTCCACCGGATGCACCCGGTAGGAGGCACTGGCAATGCGACTGGTGGCGATATTTTTGTTGCCGGCTAGCAGATTGTCGATGCGCTGGGGGATCAGCGCCCGCAGGGGAATCTGGTAGGGGTAGCTGGGCGCTTGCGAGTCTTTATTGTTGCTGGGAGGCAGCGAAAAATCCGGCAGCAGGCAGTCGTGAAAGTCGATGGGGTACTGGCCCACCCCCACTGAGTCGTAGAAGATAAAGGGGCGACCACGATTCAACTCCGATTCCCGCGTGGTGATATCCGACTCGTAGATGGTAAATCCCTGCGGGTAGGCCCCACTGGGGCGACCGATGATGCGCCGTGACTCGCGGATGTAGGGATATTTGGAAAGGCCGCTGGCGGTTCCCATCGGGCTATTGGCCCCTTGCAAATAGCCGTAGCGCAGGTAGTAGTCCCTTTGGAAATTGGGATCCTCCTGCTGCAGGAGAAAATCTGTCCTTCCCGCCACCAGCCAGTAGAAAAAGCCCTTGGCATGTTGCTCGCCCCGCCGCAGGGCTTCCACCCGCAAGCCCCCCATCCAGCCGCCCGGCTGCAGTTGGCCTGAGGCCTGCAGTTGCTCGTGGGTAAGGATGAGGTTCATCTCCGGGCCGGTGATGCGCCAGTCGTTGCCCCAGGTCCAGTTTTGCATTGACTGATCCCCCACCCGAATGGCCTCTTCCCCAAAGCCGAACACCTGCCCCCGGATGCGGCGGTAGGTGAAGATCAGCGCAAAGTTGAAGCGAGGGTGTTCGTAACTGTAGTAGGGGCCGTGCAGGGGATCGTTGTAGAACTCCGGCTTGACCGGCACCTGCGGCACGGGGAAGCGCTCCATGACAAAGGTGTAGGTGAAGCCCTGGGTACAGTAGGGATCCACGTAGGGCTTGGAGCTGGGTTCCCAGCGGCTTTGGCCATCAGTTCCCAGGCGGTAGGGCACTCGCGCCAAGGGCAGCAGCTCGCCGGTTTCAGTAGCGTCGATCACCACCCAGGGCAGGGTTTTGTCTTGGCGTTCTGGCGGCGGCTCAAAGCGCAGGATCTCCTTGTCCCAGTCCTCGGTGGGTTCTAGACGATAAAAATCGAGAAAGTAGCTGGAGAGATCCCCTCGATTCTCTGGCTGGACGCCGGCGTGTTTGGGGATGTTGCGAATGGCCTGCACACTGCGGATCTGAGAGTCTTTGATCTCCAAATCCTTCACTACCGTCTCGGTGAACAGCCGCAACTGCCCCGACTGCAGATAGGGATCCAACATCTCCCGAATCACCTGGTGGCCCACCTGAGGGGAAAAGCAGAGCACGCTCACCCAGCATTTGCCCGGATTGGGATCCCCGCCGTATTTTTCCCGTACCCGCCGGCGAAACTCGCTGTAGCCTTTGGGGAAGATGTCATTTTCTCGTTGCAGGGGTCGCTCGTCCAAAGCGGAGACTCCCTGGGCGCTCACCTGCCCCCCGATCCAATCGGTGATCTCCGTCATGCACACCTGCCGGCCCAGTTGCAGCGCGTCATAGGCTGCCGCCACCCCCCCCAGCCCGCCCCCGGCAATGAAGATCTCACAGGGGATGCGGGTTTCCGGCAAGGGCTGGGCCAGAGCCGCTCCGGCGCCCAGGATCCCTGCTCCCAAGGCTACCCTGCTCCACCCCGGAAGGTTAACCTGAAGTTTCATCGAATGAGCCTCTCCCCACCCACGCTCTGGCTTAGCCTTTTGGACTTTCCGGCAACCTCTATCATGAGAGAAAGCCTTGCGGATGCTCATGCCGGATTCCACCTTTGTCATCACCACCCCCATCTACTACGTCAACGCTGCCCCCCATATTGGCAGCGCCTACACCACCCTGGTGGCGGATGCCATCGCCCGTTACCACCGCCTGCGGGGCAAGGATGTGCTGATGGTGACGGGAACTGACGAGCACGGCCAGAAGATCCAGCGCACCGCCGAAGAGCGCGGCATTCCCCCTCAGCAGCACTGTGACGAGATTGCGGCTCAGTTTGCCCAGCTTTGGCAGTTGCTAGACATCCGCTACGACCGCTTTATCCGCACCACCAACCCTCGCCACAAAGCCATTGTGCGGGAGTTTTTTCAGCGGGTTTGGGATCAGGGGGATATTTTCGTTGGGCGGCAGCAGGGGTGGTACTGCGTTGCCTGCGAAGAGTTTAAAGACGAGGCGGAGCTGCTAGAAGGTGGGTTTTGCCCTCTGCACCCCACCAAGAAAGTGGAGTGGAAAGATGAAGAAAACTACTTTTTTCGCCTCTCCCGCTACCAGGAAAAGCTGGAAGCCCTCTATGCCGAGCAGCCGGAGTTTATCCAACCAGAAAGCCGCCGCAATGAGGTGATTAACTTTGTCAAGCAGGGCCTGCGGGACTTTTCCATCTCTCGCCCTAGTGTCTCCTGGGGGATCCCCTTCCCGGCAGATCCCGGCCAAACCCTTTATGTTTGGTTTGATGCCCTCATCAACTACATCAGTGCTGCTTTGGATCCTGACGACGAGCCCACCTTGGCAAATGCCCTACGCCGCTACTGGCCTGCGGATGTCCACCTGGTGGGCAAGGATATTGTCCGCTTTCATGCCATCTACTGGCCGGCTATGCTCATGTCGGCCGGTCTGCCTCTGCCCAAACAAATCTTTGGCCACGGCTTTCTCACCAAAGATGGCCTCAAGATGAGCAAAAGCTTGGGGAACACGGTGGATCCCTTTGAGCTGGTGCAGCAATACGGCGCCGATGCCGTGCGCTACTACTTTCTGACGGAAATCGAGCTGGGCAAGGATGGCGATTTTAGCGAGGGCCGCTTTATTGACGTGCTCAACGCCGATCTGGCCAACGATCTGGGCAATCTGCTCAACCGCACCCTCACCATGCTCAAGAAATATCAACCGGACTACCGCATTCCCGCAGTTGGGATCCCGGCTGACCACCCTCTCAAAACCTTGGCCGAGACCCTTGCCCCTCTGGTGGCCGCGGCCTACGAGGGGATGGATCCCGGCTCTGCCGCCCGCAAGGCCCTCAGCTTGGCCCAGGCCAGCAACAAATACCTAGATGAGCAGGCCCCTTGGACGCTGCACAAACAAGGGCAGGGGGAACGGGTGGCCCAGATCCTCTATGCCGTTCTGGAAAGCGTGCGCTGGGTGGCAGTGCTGCTCTCGCCCCTCATTCCCGCTCTCAGCCTCAAGATCCTGCAGCAACTGGGGTTCTCCCTCACCGACATCACGCAACTGCGCTGGGATCCGGATGCTACCTGGGGTCAGCTTCCCCCTGGGCAAGAACCCCAGCCCCCCACGCCCGTCTTTCAGAGAATCCTGAGGAGCGCCTAAGAATTGGCAGGATCCGGTCGGGAAGATTGGGCATCGGGCTGGGATCCCTCTGGCGTGGATCTGTCGGCAAAAGGGCGAACATCCCCCAGGGGAATGGTTGAGGAAGCGACGGGGAAAGCACGGTTGGACGGGTCGGATGGGCGCAGCCGCGGGTTATGAATCGCGCCAGCAGGGGGGGGCACTTCGCCGGACAGCGTCTGCCAAGCTGCCCGTACCCCTGCCCAAAGGCTGCGGATATTGACCTGGGCGCCACGGGCTTGGGTGCGTGCTCCTTCGATGGAGCGGTTGACCTGCTTCACCACCTGCCCGGCCCCTTTCACCCCTTCGTCGAGGCTGTCAGCAATCTCGCTCACTTCCAGGCTGGTCAGGCGCAGGGCTTCCAGTGTGGGCGGCAATTCCCGCAGCAGGGTATCGAAAAAGCGTTCTACACTTTGAGCGGCTCGACCCAGTTGAATGACGGCAGGTAGTAGGGTCAGGATCACCGCCAAAATGCCCACTGCCACCAGGCCTACCGAGAGGCCGAGCCAAAAGACCGGGTCGTTCATCCCGCCGCCTCCTCCCCATCCCGAGCTTCTAGGTCAGCTTCTTCCCCGCCAAAGGGACGCGAGTTCTGGGCTTGGAGCAGCTCCCTTCGCTTCTGCAACATGGCTTCTTTGCCCACCGCCACTGCCTGCTGCAGCCGCAGCAGAGCCTCATCCAAACTGCGTTGGGCAGCGTCGAACAACTTTTCCGATTGATATTGCAGACTGCTGGTCACATCTTCTGCCACCTCTGGCAGGGCCTCTGCCGATTTCTTCAGCAGTCGCCGCGTCTCCCGTCCGCTGCGGGGAGCCAAGAGCAGGCCAATGGCGGTGCCCACAGCAGTTCCCAGCAACAGCCCACCAATAAACGCGCCAGTCCGGTTTTCAGCCATGCTTTGCCAGAGTTGAGTTGGATACGGGTGGCCCCGAAACCAGACTACCTTAAGATCTCGCGGGATCGGCGGGCTTGCCGCGCGCCGGGTCAACTGTTCCTAGAGAATCCGCAGGGGATCCACATCTATGCTGACGCGGATCCCTTGGGGGAGATGGCCAATGGCGGCCTGAATCTGGGCAGCCAGCTTCGGGCGATCCCAATCTTGGTCGGGCAGTTGCTTCAGCAGGATCTGCCAGCGGTAGCGTCCGGCAACCCGCTCCACCTGAGCTGGCCCCGGCCCCAACACCTCTGCCGGGATCCCCTGTAGGCGTTCGGCCACCCGATGGCAATAACGCTCCAGGGCTTCCAGGCGGGTGCTGCTCAAGCGGATCAAAATCAAAGCTCGGTGGGGAGGATAGCCCCCCTCTCGCCGTTGTTGCAGTTCTGCCTGCAAGAAGCCCTCGTAATTTTGGGCCAGTACCGCCCTCAAAATCGGGTGCTCCGGCAGATAGGTCTGGATAATCGCCTGTCCTGGCAGGGATCCCCGGCCCGAGCGCCCTGCCACCTGGGTGAGCAGTTGAAAGCTGCGCTCGCCGGCGCGATAGTCGGCTTGGTGCAACAGCCCATCGGCGGCCATCACGCCCACCAAGGTTACCTGGGGTATGTCCAGCCCTTTGGTGAGCATTTGCGTGCCCACCAACACCTGGGCCTTGCCGCTGCGAAACTGCTCCAGCAACTCTCGATGGGATCCTTTGCGGCGGGTGGCGTCGCTGTCGTAGCGCAAAATCGAGAGCTGGGGCCAATGCTGGTGCAGCACTTCCACCACTTTTTGGGTGCCGGTGCCGAAGTGCTTCAGGTAGGGGGATCCACAGGCGGGGCAGCGCTGCGGATGGGGTTGGCGGGCGCCGCAGTAGTGGCAGCGCAGTTCCTGCCCGCCGAGATGGGCCAGATGAAAGGTGAGAGAAACATCACAATGCTCGCAGGTGAGGACAAACCCGCAGCTCCGGCACAAGACGAAGGTGCTGTGGCCGCGGCGGGGGACAAAGAGAATGGCCTGTTCCCCTCTGTCCAGCGTCTGCTGCAGGGCCTGGTGTAGACGGCGGCTGAGGATGCTGCGGTTGCCGGCTTGGAGCTCCTGGCGCATGTCCACCAGCTCCAGTTGGGGCAGGGTGGCCGGGATCCCAGCTTGGGGGATGCGCTGCGGCAGGGCCAGCCGGATCCACCGCTGCGGATCCTGCAGATGGGCGGCATAGGTTTCCACCGCTGGGGTTGCACTGCCCAGGACCAGGGGACAACCGGCCAGCTCGGCCCGCCACTCGGCCACCTGACGGGCGTGGTAGCAGGGCTGGGGCTGATCCTGCTTGAAGCTGTCGTCGTGCTCTTCGTCCAAGACGATCAGGCCCAGCTTGGACAAGGGGGCAAACACCGCCGAGCGGGTGCCGATCACCACTTGGGGGGTGGAGGACAGCATCTGCCGCCAGGTGTCGTAGCGCTCGCCTTCCGAGAGGCCGCTGTGGTAGGCCCACACCTGGGATCCCAGCCGCGCCCGAAACCGATCCATCAGTTGCGGGGTAAGGCCGATCTCGGGCACCAGCACCAGCGCCGACCGTCCTTGCTGCAGCACCTGGGCGATCACCTGCAGGTACACTTCCGTTTTCCCAGAACCGGTGACCCCGTGCAGTAAAAACCGCTGGAACCGGCCCAAAGCTTGCCGGATCGCCTCTACCGCCTGGGCCTGGGCGGCCGTCAAGGGCCTGGGCGGATCCCGCCACCCCGGCAGGCTGGCATCTCCCAGCCGCAGCAGTGGGCGCTCGTAGAGGTGGACACGGCCTTTGCGGGCCAACCCCTGCAGAACCGCTCGGCTCACTCCTGCCAGGCGCTCCCACTCGGCGAGCAGCAGCTCTCCCCCCTTCTGCTTGAGGATCTGCAGCGCCTTCTGCTGAGGGAGGCTCAGCCCCTCTGGGGAGTCGTCGGCCAGACTGGCGGCCAGCTGGGTTTTCACCCTGCCCCCCTGTTGCTCCTGCCAAAAGCTCTCCACCCAACCCCGTCGCTGCAGTTCCCGCAGGGCGAGGGCGGCAGTGGGCACCTGCTGTTGCACATAGCGCCAAGACAGCTCTCCCCCTTTGGCCTGAAGCAGCTGCAGCAGGGTTTGGGCAGCCGGCGAACATTCCTCCCCTTCGGCAGGGAGCCTGAGCAAGCGGACACGCCGCTGAGAACGGCTGAGCAAGCCGGGGGGCAATACCGTGCGCACCACCTGGGCCAGAGGGGTGAGGTAATAGTCGGCCACCCGCTGCAGCAGGGGCCAGAATTCTTTGGGCAGGATCCCTTTGGCCACCACCGCCTCGATCTCCCGCACCGACTGCGGATCCACCCCTGCCGGCAGCTCGGAGCGCCAACCCAAGGCCACTGCCCCCGCCATTTGCTGACCAAAGGGTACGCTGAGCAGGTCGCCCGCTTCTGGCGCGGATCCCTCTGGCACACGATAGGTAAAGCAACCCCCCAAATGGGGATGATCCACCCACACTTCCAGCCAGCGGGGAGGCACAGGCTGCAACACGGGATCCCTCACGGACGGGGCAGAAACCTCGGCAGATCGACCGCCCGCTTGCTGGCCCGAGCCGGCAGAGGCTGAACTGTGGACTTTGGCTTAGCAGCAGGGGTTGGAGACAGAGGCTGGCCCAGGGACTCTGTTCGCGTGAGTGTGCCGGAGGCATTGGACTCCACCCCGCCGGCCCGAGGTGGGACATCCAAGCCTTTGCGCTCCAAAGCCGCCTTCAAGCTCAGCACATGCATCTGCTGCTGCTCATATTTTTCTCGGAGAGAGCGGTTTTCTTCCCACAGGGCAGCACGCTCCCCTTGCAGGGCTTTGATCTGCTCTGCTTGCTTCTCCAGTTGCGTGGACAAGGTTGCAATTTCTTCTTGCAGATGGAGAATGGTTGCCTGCGCAGAGCGCAACTGTGGCTGCCAGTCGGGTTGGGCGGCCAACTGCTCCAAGGCAGCTTGCAACTGCTGCTCCAAGGCGGAGAGATGCTGCTGGGCTTGGGCATACTGTTCCTGGAGATGGCGGTGCTCTTGCTGCCAACGGGCAACTTCTGCTTGGGCTTGGGAGAGGGCCACTTGCAGCGCTTCGGCCTGGGCTTGCCACTGCTGTTGAAGCTGCTGCTGCTCCCGGGATCCCTGGCGCAGATGCTCCTGCTGAGCTTGCAAAGCCGCCAATTGAGCTTGGGCTTCGGCCAGGGCTGCTTCTAGCTCTTGCCGTTGTTCCCGCCAGCGCTGCTCGGCCTCGGCTTCCGTCTCGGCATAGCCCGCCAAACGGGCCTCGAGGTGTTCCCGTTGCTCCTGCCAGGCTGCCTGTTGGTCGCTGTACAAAGCCCGCAGGCTGCTCAGCTCCGCCTGAGTTTCGGCAATTTGAGTGCGGGCCAGAGAAAGCTCTGCCTTAAAGCGTTGCAGCATTTCCACCCGCTTTTCCGCCACATCCTGGGCTTCCAGCAGAGAGGCCTGCAGCTCCTGCTGGCGCTGTTCCCATTGACGGCGCTCCTGAGCGTGGGCCAAGCGTAGCTGCTCAATCTGCTCCTGCAGGGCCTCGATATCTTGCCGCTGCCGTTCATTTAGGCGTTGCCGAGCCGCCAGTTGAGCTTCCTGCTCCGAGATCTGCACTTTCTGATCCGCCAAAGCCTGCTGCAACTGTTGCAAGAGGTGCTCCCGCTCCTGCAGCGCCTTTTCTTGTTCGGCCACCTTCTGGCGCAAAGCGCGACATTCCGCTTCCAGGCCAGCATCGGCAGGGGGTTGGGCCTTCCGTTGCAAAAGCTCTGTTTGCTGCTGCTGGCAGGACTGCAATTCCGCCTGAGCCAGTTGACTGCGCAGAGCTTGAACCTCGGCTTCGGCTTTGAGCAGACGGTTCTCCAATTCCTGGCGCTGCCTCAGGGCCAAATGGTGCTCCGTGTTGGGATCCGGTTCCGTTCGCGCAAGTGGGACAGAGTCCTTGGCTGACCAGCCCGCTTGGGCCTCTGGAAGGATGGGATCCGAGTCACCTGAAGAGGGAGCACGCATAGATTGAAGGAGAGATGAAGAAGCGGGAGCAAATGATAAAGTTCCCTGCAGTATAGAGAGATTTTTGGGCGGGTTCAAGCCAGAAGGGTGATCTTGTAAAATCTCCTGCTGCTCCGCACGGCGCGGAGTGCTATCGGCCTGTTTTGGCCGCGCTCTTGCTTCTGAGGTTCCCAAATCCCCGGACTGGGCAGAAGGGCTTGGCTTACTTTTTTTCGGCCGCGAGGCCCGATCCCGACCGGAAGAGGTCTCCCCTTGCTTGGGCGTGCTCTGAGAGTCTGCCACCTTGCCCCCTTTCATCGCCCACAACACCCACCCCCGCCATCACGGACAGATGGCCCCACCATTCTAAACTGAGTCTAAATCTAAATCGACTCGGTCTCAATCCAAGCGTCTCTGCTGAGTGTAGAGGAGTCCCGCCCGTGCTCGGAGCTCCTGGCAGACGCAGGTCGGCCTCATCGTTGCAGGGGCAAATGCGAGGACTCGCTTCCACTGGCCCGAACAGGGCGGCCAGAGAGCCTGTGGAAAACCGTCTTATCTTTGTCCTTTCTTTTGCGATACTGCTAGGGGTGATGTTGAGAATGACAGCACGATGGCGATGCAAAATGGAGCCAGGGATCCGCTTCAACTTCCTCAACGGCAGACAAACTCGGCGGGATCCCAGTTGTGCCTTGCCTGTTCTGCTCCCTGTGGCCTACTGTTGAGCCTGCTCTGGGTTGTCCCTGCTCTTGCTCAGCCGGAATCTCCCAGCTCTGCTGCCTTTGCTCTGCCCAACAGCCGCGAAATCCTCCGGGGGGGGGGGGGGGGGGGCGCGCGGGGGGGGGGGGGCCCGGGCCGGCGCCCCCCGCCACCCGACGCCACCCCCCCCAGCGGCGGCGACGAGCGCGCC
>NZ_JANSIN010000007.1:0-82536 GCF_047462115.1 Synechococcus sp. R50.1
TTGCCATATCCTTCTGGGAGGTAGCGCCAAGGAGCACCGGAACGGGCTATCCAAAGAACTGCTTCAATAAACTGTTTACAGTTTGCTTCTTTCCCAATGTTAACTCTCTCTTCTGTCCGTAAAAAAGCCAATATCTTCTGCCGTTTGTTTTCATCTAAAAAACTAACTTCATCCTCTTTCCACCATAAATTATTCTCTCTATCTTAACATAAGATCAACACGACCTAAGTTCCTGATTTTTTGACGCAAGCGAAACGCTGCTTGCCGCATTCGCCTACGCTTTTGCCTCAGTGCCTGGCTCAGCCTCGATTGCAACTCATCCAGGTAGTGGCACAGCCGTGTTATCCGGCCAAAGTCGCCTTTGGCAATATCCACAAAACCTTCCCCATCAAACCCGGTGAGGAAAGTTCTCACCCCAGGGTCAAGCGCTATGATTCCCGTTGCCAACGAGCACTGCTCGTTCACAGGTTCAGGGAAGATGGCATACCACCTGTCTTTCACCCGCACTAGCTCAGTTCCATGTGCCCATTCTCTGGGCATCTCCTCGGATGCACGAAACGCCAAACCTCGGGTGAGTTTCGGATACCACGTCCCATTGCGAAAGTTGCCGGCGTTGAATTGCAGCGTATGCGACCTGTCCCGCACACTGCGAAACTTCGCGTCTTTGCTCCGGCGAAACGCCAACCACGCCTCGATGACCGCGTTCTGCTTGATGTGGCAGGGGGCGTCCTTCACCCACCGGGGCAGGTCGGAGTGCAGGATGATGTCCCGCAGCTTTCTGGCCGTTTTTGGGGCACCGTGCTGGCACTGATGGGCAATCGCTTGGTTGTAGCAATACCGGCACGCTGCTTGCCAGTGTTTCCACACCTTAGCCAGAGCGGGTTCGGGATAAATCCTGATCTTCCTGGATTGCGGTTATGACTACGTCACGCTTACGCGATCGGTACTTCCTGAGTCCGCTGAGCCGATGACTGAAGCCGTGCAAAATGGCAAGAATATCCTCAACCCATTCCTGTTGGGGAGAGTGGTCTTGGTGATTGAGAACCACGTTTGCGTCAGCGGAGCGGAGCTCTTTCTCGAACCCGTGTTGACGGCAGTACCAGGCAACAAGCTCAAATCCAAAGCGGCAGAGGCGGTCTTTATAGGCGACCACAAGTGTGCCGACATCTCCTGCACCGATTCGTTCCAGTAGGGCAAGGAACCGTGGTCTTTGGAAGTGGAGACCGCCGCCAATGTCTCCGACCCCTTCGGCTCCAGAATGGAGGCTAACCAATCGAGCAATCTGTCGCTCCAAGTCGGGTTTTTGCGCTCGGCTGATAACTCTGGCGTAGAGAACAATGTGCTTCTGCTTTCCGGGTAACTTGATGTAGCTATCGAGGTCATATCGCCTTGCTCGTCCTGAAGGTGTTCGTACTGCCGACGAGCAACTTCTTTGGGATTTACATATCGCGCCATGCTGAATACTATGTTCAGCATGGTTCAATGTTGCTTGGATTAGAATCCGCTCCTCAGGCAGTGCCCGCCGAGGCACAGTCCTGACCGAGGGTGTGGTCTTTCAACCGCTGCAAAGCGGCAGTCAGGGCTGTGGGCCAGGGATCCGGCTGGCGCAGTTGTCGCACCCCCTGGGGCAGGCGCAGCACAGAAGCGCGGCTGGTGCGGGCAATGGCTTCCAAATCCGGCAAGGGATCCAGCAGCAGCCCTTTTTCCATAACTTTGCGCAAGAGCGGTTCGTAGCCAGGAGGCGGGGGCTCGTCAGCATGGCCCAACAAGTCTCCTTCAGGGCCGCGAAAGATCTGCTTGCGACCGGGAAGGGTGGCTTTGGCAAAGGAAGCTTTGGCCACTGGGATCCCATTGATTTCCACCAATTTGTACACCCCGTTTACGCCTTCTCCAGTTACCAGGCGGGTGCCCACCCCATAACCGCTGATGGGGGCTTGGGAGCGATGCAGGCGCTCGATCTCGTATTCGTCCAAATCCCCACTGACGAACACCGGGGCGCCTTGAGGCAAAATTTGTTTCACCCGGCGAGAGAGATCTTCCAAATCTCCTGAGTCGATGCGCACCCCGCCGATTTCCCCGCGGGATCCCAGTTGATCCGGGCTTCCGGCTGCAAAAAGCTGGGCTGCCGTGCGCGCCCCTTGGATGGGGTCGTAGGTATCGATCAGCAGCGCAGCCTGGGGAAAGTAGCGCCGAAAGGACTGAAAAGCGCGGGTCTCATCTCCCGAAAGAGCGGCAATGGCCATCACCAGGGAATGGGCCATGGTTCCTGCCGGCTTGCGCCCCAATTTCAGGGCTGCCAAGACGTTGGAGGTGGCATTGAACCCTGCCGCCAGAGCCGCCCGGGCTGCCCACAGCCCCGCCTGGGGCCCAAAAGCTCGCCGGGTGCCGAACTCCAGCAAGATGGCCTCATCCCCTGCTGCATCGCGCATACGGGCCGCCTTGGTGGCAATCAGGGTCTGGTAGTTAAAGGTGGACAGCAGATAGGTCTCCACCAGTTGGGCTTGCCAGAGGGGGGCTTCCACCCGCAATAGGGGCTGGTTGGCGAAAATGGCCGTTCCTTCCGGCACCGCCCACATATCCCCCTCAAACCGGCAGCGGGCCAGCAGATCCCAAAAGCGCTCCGGCGCATCGGCGAAAATGCCCGTTTCCCGCAGTGCTCGCAAAGCCTCGGGGGCGAAGCTGAGCTGCTGCAGGTATTCCACCGCCTGGGTGAGCCCCATGGCAATCAGATAGCCATAGTCGGTGGGCAGCCGCCGCACGAACAGCTCAAAGGCAGCGGGCTGAGCCTCTAGCCCTTCCCCCACATAGCAAGCGGCCATGGTGAACTGGTACAGATCGGTTAGCAAGCCATAGTCTTGGGGCTGCAACGACGAGAAATCAGGGCTCAACATGAAAAAACCTCAAGGCAGAAGCCGATGGGGAGCGATGGGATCGAGCAGAGAGCTGTCGCCAAGGTTATAGTGAAACTTACCATAAGTAAGCCTGCCTGTCCGGGATCCACCAGAAGCACCGCAACCCCCGAAAAGCTCGAAAAATCGGTCTCAACAAGACGCCAAATCCAAACTTAGCCGAGAACACAGGCGGCCATCTGGACAAAACCTCTTCCCCAACTTATAGTGAAACCAACCATAAGTACCAGCCCGACTTCCTTTAACCTTAGATCAAGCTTGTGCAAGCCTGGTCAATCCAGCCCCCACCGGGAGAACGCCATGAATGCCACTCTACAGGAGCTAACGGTTGCGGCTCCAGCGGGCCTTCCCCCCCACTTTGATCCGGAGCGGGTGGGAGAGATTTGGCGCGTGCCCTACCAACAGCGGGCAGCAGAAGCCGAGCGCTGGGCCAAGGAGCAAGGGATCCCGCCGGCAGAGGCGGATCGGGTGCGGGTGGGCTTGTTGCTCATTGATGTGCAGAACACCTTTTGCATTCCCGGCTTTGAGCTGTTTGTGGCCGGTTCCAGCGGGTTGGGAGCGGTGGAAGATAATCGCCGGCTTTGTCAGTTCATCTACCGCAATTTGGCTTGCCTCACCCAGATCATTGCCACTCTTGACACCCACACGGCCATGCAGATCTTCCACCCCGTCTTTTGGGTGGACGCACAGGGATCCCATCCTGAGCCGGCCACGGCCATTTCGGCAGCCGATATCCGCTGCGGGCGGTGGCGGGTGAACCCGGCTGTAGCCGCCAGCCTGACCCAAGGGGATCTAACCCGGTTGCAGGTCTACGCTCTGCACTACGCCGAGCAGTTGGAGCAGGGGGGAAAATATCCCCTCATCGTCTGGCCCTACCACTCCATGCTGGGGGGGATTGGCCATGCCCTGGTGCCAGCGGTGGAGGAGGCGATTTTCTTTCACGGCATGGCCCGCTGCAGCCAGCCCAGCCTGCAGCTCAAGGGAGCCAACCCCTTGACGGAGAATTATTCCGTACTCAGCCCGGAGGTCTTGACCGGGCCGGAAGGGGATCCCATCGACGAGAAAAATGAGCTCCTCATCCACCACCTGCTGCAGTTTGATGCGCTGATCGTGGCTGGCCAAGCCAAAAGCCATTGCGTGGCCTGGACGGTGAGCGACCTGCTGCAAGAGATCCAGGCCACGGATCCCAGCTTGGCCAAGAAAGTCTACCTTCTGGAGGACTGCACCTCGCCGGTGGTGATTCCCGGCGTTGTGGATTTCAGCGAACAGGCGGAGGCCGCCTTCGCCCGCTTTGCGGAAGCAGGAATGCACCGAGTGCGCTCCACGGATCCCATCTGGGAGTGGCCTGAGTTTCCCCGGGATCCCAGCTGACCTCCAACATCCGGTATGATGCAGCAGGATCTTCTGCTGGAGCAGCCCTGTGTACGGTCGCGGTAGCGGTGCGGAGCACTCTCACGTCAGCGGTGCGGAGCGCCCTGAAGCCAGTTCTACCGTCTCCAGCAGCCTGCGCCCCCCCAGCGGTGCCCGGGATCTCCTGCCGCGGGAAGTACAACGGCGAGAGAAGCTGGAGGCTCAGCTGACCCGGGTTTTCCGGCGCCATGGCTACCAGCGCATCATCACTCCCACCCTAGAGCGGCTGGAAACGCTGCTGGCGGGGGGATCCATCCGCGCTGAGTCGGTGCTGCAACTGCGGGATGGCGAAGGGACGATGCTGGGGCTGCGCCCCGAGTTCACTGCTTCCATTGTGCGGGCGGCAGCCACCCGTCTAGCCGGTGGGCCTTTGCCGTTGCGGCTCTACTACCACGGCAGCGTTTTTCGCAACAGCCGGCGGGAGGAGGGATCCTACAGTAGCCAGGAGTTTTTTCAGTCCGGAGTGGAGCTGATCGGGGCAGGGGGATGGCTGGCAGATGCCGAGATTCTGCTGCTGCTGGCCGATTGCATTCGCTCGATCGGCATCTCTTCTTGTGTAAACGGGACGGAGGCCGCCTGGACGCTGCTGCTGGGAGATGTCAGCCTCACCGAGAGTTTGCTCAGCGCCGTTGCCCCCACGGCTCAAGCGGCAGTGCGCCGTGCCATTGCCCAGCTCGACTACGTTTACCTGGAATCGGCCCCTCTGCCGGAAGCCGCCCGCCAGATTGGCTTGCAGATTCTGGGGCTGCGGGGCCAGCCCGGCTCAGTTCTTTCTGACCTGGCTCAGTTGCCTGTGCCGCCTGAGCGGCTGCGGGATCTGCGGCAGCTCTGCCAGGTGCTGGAGGAACATGGGGTGCGGGTGGTGCTGGATCTGAGCTTGTTGCAAACCCTGGCCTACTACACCGGTATCGTTTTTCAGGCGGTGGCGAGCGGGGAGGTCATTGCTCTGGGGGGGCGCTACGACCGGCTGTACGCCCTCTACAGCCCTCAGCAGGCCAGTCGCGCTGGCGGCGGCACGGAATCCTCGCAGCCGGGGATTGGCTTTACCCTCCTGCCGGATACGCTGCTGCGGCTCTTGCCCCCCGATCCCCAAACCGAGGAGATGGGCTGCAAACGGTTGGTGGTGCCCCTGGTGCCGGCAGGGATCCCGGCGGCGCTGGCCTTGGCCGCCCGCTGGCGAGAAGAGTGCACCGCACCGCTGACGCGAACGGAGGCGGTGGAGCTGGAATTGCTGGATCGGGCCCCTGAAGAGATCGAAGCCTATGCCCGCCAATGTCGGATCCCGGAGATCGCCTGGGTACAGGCTGACGGCAGCTACCACATCACCCACCCAGACTGTTCGCGCTAGCGGGACGGAGTCCTTCGTTGGCCAGGTTGACTTCCCAACAGAGGCGTGGCTGCACCGATTGCAGCAGTTGTTGGCGAATGCGTTCCAATTGCCGGATGGCACCCCGTACCCCTGACGCGAGCGGCTGACGGGATCCCTGTGCCCAGAAATGCTGCTGCAAATAATCGATCAGCCACAGTTGGGTCGGCAGCTCCAAACCGGCCACCGCCCTGCCCAATTCCAACGCCTGCTGGAGAGAAGAGTGCCAGGGCCAACGTTTGAGTTCCTCAAGGAGCGACGGCGGGATCTGCCGTAGGTGCTGGTGGGCCAGCAGTGCCAAGCCGGGGCTGCCCTGGGCCAAGGCAATCAGCTCGGATCGAGGGATCCCTGCCAGATCTGGGCAACCCAACCCACTCAGCACCCGGTCGACCTCTTCTGGGCTGAGGCGGCGAAAAGGCACCATCTGGCAGCGGGACAACAGCGTCGGCAACAGCGAGGCCGCCTGGGGGGCGATGAGAACAATGTGGGCCGGGCCGGGCTCTTCCAGAGTTTTCAACAAAGCATTGGCAGCGCTTTCCGCCAAGGTTTCGGCTCCCTCCAGCACCACCACCGCTCCCGATAGCGGGGCGGAGCCCTTTCGCTGGGCTCGAATCGGCTTGCGGGCACAGAAGCGGGATACCCCCTGCACCTGCTCCAGGCGAATTTGGGGCGGCGCGCGCCGTTGCAAGGTTTGCGCCTCCGGGGAGTCTGCCGCGATCAGGCGGCCTTGGTGCAGGTAGGTGGGGCTGACCCAGTGGAGATTGGGATGGTTGCCCGCCAGCAGCCAATGGCAGTGGGAGCACTTGCCGCAAGGGATCCCGGAGCTGGATTCGCACAAGAGGGCCTGGGCAAACCAACGGGCCATCAGCTTCCGCCCCACCCCTTGGGGGCCCAAGAAGCAGTAGCTGGAAGTCACCCGCCCCTTCTCCAGGGCCGCCACGAGCAGCCGTGCCGCCATCTCCTGTCCGACAATGTGCTGCGGAGGCAAGACCTTCACCCGGTCAGCGGTCTCGGCGGCTGCAACTCCATTCGCGCTACTCGGACAGAGTCGTTGCATCATCTCAGCAGGAGAGGACGAGTTGACCTTCTTCCTGCCCTAAAGGGCAAGAATTCCTTCTAGGTCGCAGGATGATTCCTACTTCCTGGGCTACACCGCCCTTGCCAATGATGAGGGATGCCATGACCCCAACCACTGGGATGAACTCCCAGATACTTTCCCTGCTGACACTGCGCCCTATTCAAGTTGGCGGAGTTCAACCGGCACCATAACACAAAGCCGCCCTCAAGGGCGGAGCGCTAAACCCAGTTTTTTTGGTCAACCGTTGGCAGAAGCTGGCAGAAAATGTTTGCGAAAATACTGCAGCGTCTCCGGTCGCAATAACCCCCGCTCCACCAAGGGATCCCCCCAGTGGGGCGAAGATTCATCCATCGGTGGCAAGGACTCCAGCACTTCAGCAGCCAACAAGTCGGCAGCCTTGAGGAACTCTCCCACCGTGCGGCACCCCGACAAACGGGCAGAATACCCCCCATCCGCAAAGAACTTGATCGTGGTTGCCTTCAGGCCGGTACACTCGCCGATGACCGCGGTCAGCTTGCCCCCCGACTGTTGCCAGCGGCTGAGGATGTCTTGGATCTGGGGCCGATCCAGCAGGCCCGCCGCCTGTAAGTTTTGGAACAGATGCCTGGCCCATGGGGTGAGTTCTGCCAACAAGGGATCCGTCGGCGTATCCTCAGGAGTGTCGGCGTCGGTCTCGGGTTCCTCCGGTCTCCCCGTAAGGACTGCGTTTCGCTCACGCAAGCGTGCTGGCCCATCTTTGGCGGTTGAGCCAGAGAAGTTGGCTGCTCTCAACTGAGCCTGCGCTGCCTCGGCGATCAGCTTTTGCTGTTCGTAACTCACCTGCAGCAGACGGTTGCGATTCTGCTCAATCTTGAGATTCTCTTGCAGGGACTCCAGGCTCTGCCGATAGGCCGCCAGCAGCTCTCGCGCGTCTCGCAGTTCCACCGTCAAGTTGGCCTGCTGCTGTTGAAGGGCGCTGAGGCGGGATCCCGTGGTTTTCAGTTGTTGTTGAGCTTGCTCCAAGGCTTCTTGGCGGGCTTGCAGGGATCCCTCCAGTTGGACAATGCGCTGGTCGGCTTCGGCCTGTTCTGTCCTGAGCTGAAGGATCAGGGCTTGGCTCTGCTGTAGTTGCTCCTCCAGTTGGGCAATGTGCGCTTCGTAGTCACGGTTGGCTGCCATCAGCCGCGCCATTTCCGCTTGCAGTTGTTGTAGCTGCACCTGTAAGCTTTCCACCTGCTCTGGGGGAACATAGCCGGAAAGCCGCGCCATTTGGGCCTCGTGCTCTTGCTGTAACTGAGCGTAGCGCTCTTGCCACATCTGCAAAGCGGCCCTCAGCTCCGCAATCTGTTGCTCCAAGGCGGCAACCTGCTCTGGCCAGAAGGAATCCAGATGCCGGGATAGAGCAGCCTCTGACTCTGCAGCTTGCTGGGCAAGTTGGGCCTGCAACTGATCCCGCTCCGATCGGAGCTGCTGGATTTGATGAAGCGCTGCCTCCAATTGGGCGCGTAGGTCAGCCACAACGCTGCTGGGCACCGAGTCCAACTGGCGTTTCTGCAGAATCTGGATTTGCTCTTGCAACTGCTCCAGTTCCGACTGATAGCAATCTCGCTGGGTTTGCAACTGCCGCTGCGCCTTCTGCTCGGCAGCGCGGGCAAGGGCCAGCTCCGTTTCTAGACGTTGCAGTTGTTCCCGCCAAACCCGCAAATCCTGCTGCAGCGTAGCCTGGTGCTGGAGCTCCGCCTGCTGGAGACGAATGGTGGCTTCCAGTTTTTGAATGCGCTGCTGATACTGGTTTTGAAAATCGGCAATCTGCTGGTTCATGTTGGCCAGGATCCGATCCCATTCCTGTTCCTGGAGCTCGATTTGTAGCTGCAAGGCTTCCACTTGCTTGCGGTAGTCGGCCAAGGTGGCCGGTTGAGGCTCATCGGCAAAGGGATCCGAGGCCGCCGCAGCCAATGTTCCAGGGATGGGATCTCCCCCAACTGCGGATTCGAGACTCGATGGCTGAATTGTTCCCTCGCAAGGGATCTTGGCCTCTTCGGGTACAGCCAAATCCTGGGCCAGAGCTTCTCGGCCAGGAGTTGCCGCTCTTTGGGGGGTAAGCTGAACCTCGGGTTTGGGATCCCTGGCCAAAAAAGGCTGCAGCGCCTCCCACGCATTGGGGGAAGCCATCCGCTGCAGTTGCACCTGGACATCCAAGGCGCGATCCAAAATGGCGGGCTGTACCCAACCTTTCCAGGTGAGGATTTCCCCCAATTTCCGCCCATAGCGACGCTGTTGAGCCAGAGCAACCCGCAATTGCTCGAAATCCAAATGGCCCAGCGCCACCAAAATCTCTCCTAGAGAAAGGGACTGGCTGGGCAGGAAGCGGTAGAGATCAGCCAGAGTGAGCCAGCCGCGCTCGAGACACACTTCTCCCAACTTGAGGTGGTTTTGCTGTTGCTCTCGCAGAGCCTGAGCCAACTGGGATTGGGAGATCAGACCCGCCCGCAGCAAACGCTGTCCCAGCGGTAAGCTCGACTCAGCCCAGTCGGCAGCAGCACCCTTCCCTTCCAGAAAGGGGAATGGGGTAGAACCGCTCTGGGAGGAAGAGGAGCGCGGAGGCATCAGAAAGGTTCCCAGCTCAGGACTATATTTGTTGTTGCTGTACTCTAGCCTATTGCTCCACAGGATAGAGCATAAAGAGATGACAACGCCACATTGCCGTATTGGCATTGTGGTCGTTTCAGGTTAGGGTGAGATGCCTGGGCTGTTGAGAAAAGCCTTTGGCCGGGGGCATTATGGCTCCGCAACGCTGACGCGACAACGCGACCGACGTTTTAGGCGTGGGCGCAGTGTCCTAGTTTGAATTGATGATTTGAATTGATGAATTGAAATGGCCATAATCGGAATGGCCATAATTGTGGACATAACTGACAGACATCAATGTTGGCTCTAAAGCCAACTCACTTTCTTCCTGCTTGAGAGAGAAGTCAAGCTCACCTGGCCCCTCTCGGGAGCGCTGCACCGGCAAGGCAAAGGAAATTGGGTCGCCAAAATCCGGCTTCTCCCTTGCCCACTAACCCGTGGGATCCAACCGCATCAACACCTGCCCAAACTCCACCGATTGCCCATTGCTCACCAAAATCTCGGTCACCACACCTGCCGTTTCAGCCTCGATTTCGTTCATCAGCTTCATGGCTTCGATGATGCACAGGGTTTGGCCCTTGTTCACCCGTTGGCCGACCCGCACAAAGTCAGGTTCACCTGGAGCCGGGGCACTGTAGAAGGTGCCCACCATCGGCGCCGTCACGTCTATCCAATGGCTGGGGGTGGATTTAGGGGCAGCGGGAGGAGAGGGTGCTTCTACAGGAGCGGGAGGGGGAGGTGCGGGGGAGACAGCAGCCGGACTGGTGGGGGTGGGGGAAAGCTCAGCCGGGATCCCTTTGCGCAAGGTGAGGCGAAAATCTTTGAACTCCAGAGTTAGCTCGGTAACATCGCTCTCTTGCAGAGCGGCCAGAAGAAGCCGAATTTCCTGCCAATTGACGACATCCAAGGGAAAGTTCACTCCTGATGCATCACCTGTCCACAACGGAAATCCATAACCGGATAAGGAGAAGGAGAACTTACTCCCGGCCCAGATAGGTGTCGGTGCGGGTATCGACCCGAATCCGTTCCCCCACCTTGATGAACAAAGGCACCTGGATCTCGGCACCGGTCTCCAGCTTGGCCGGCTTGGTTCCCCCGGTTGCGGTATCTCCCTTCACCCCTGGATCTGTTTCCACCACTTCTAGAACGACCGTGTTGGGCAATTCCACATCGATCACCTGCCCATTCCAGCGCAGGATTGACACTTGCATGTTTTCTTTCAGATATTTCACGGCGGAGCCAATTTGGGCGGCGGTAATTGGAGCCTGCTCATAGGTCTCCATGTCCATAAACACCAAGTTGTCCCCTTCCGCGTAGAGATACTGCATCTCGACTTTTTCGATGGTGGCTGCGGGCAGGGTTTCACCGGCGCGGAAGGTTTTCTCCACAACGTTGCCAGTCTGCATGTTTTTGAGCTTAGTGCGCACAAAGGCTGCCCCCTTGCCGGGTTTCACATGCAGGAACTCGATCACCTTGTAGGGAGCTCCGTCAATTTCTACAGAGACGCCAGGGCGCAAATCGTTGCTTGAGATCATGTCAGCAGAGGGATCCGTTGCTTAGACTTCCCAATCTTACCGTGACGATGGGGCACTCCGTTCGCGCTGGGGAGGCGGAGTCCGATTCAGCCCTCTGAGATCAATCGGGGGCTGGCGACCGTAGAGGGGCAGCACCTCCTGCCACTGAGGGCGCAATCCGGCCCGAAAATCGGCGCGGGCCAATTCTGCCAACGCCACCACAGGTGCAGGATCCACAAAATCGGCGGCATTCACGGATAGAGCTTGCGGCCACTGTCGGAGAGTTGCCTGCCAAGCCTCTTCCTCCCAGAGCCGATCGGCCACTTCTGCAGCGACACCCTCTTCTGTCACCCGATACACGCCGCCATACCACTCTTCTCGTTTGGCGTCCATCTGCACCGCCACCGTCAAGGGCTGTGCCGGGGATCCCTGCCAGATCCACACATGGCGGGCTAGGACGGCCAAAGCCGAGTAGCCGAACACGGGGATGCGCAGTTGCTGGCCCAGCAGGCGGGCTACACTCACCCCCAAACGGCTGCCCGTAAAGCTGCCCGGCCCCAAAGCCACAGCGATCCCGGCTACCTGTGACCAAGCCTGACGGGCCAAGAAGTCTCTCAAGCAGGGGTGCAACTGCGCTGCCATCTCCCGATCCAGCCACCAGCTCTGGCTGCGGGGTTCTCCCAGCCCCGGCTCCAACGGCAGCAGGGCCAGGCCCAAAACGGGTGTGGTGGTGTGGATCCCTAACATCCACCGAGGGGCGGACACGATCTTTCTCCCTCCTTTTTGTATTGGGTGGTTGACGAAACTTAACGGATGTTTTAAGGTTAGGGTGTCAATCTTCGCACTTCCTCAGGGAAGTTTGTTCTCATGACTACTGTTATCCAACGTCGCTCAACCAGCAACGTGTGGGAGCAGTTCTGCGAGTGGGTCACCTCCACCGACAACCGCCTTTACATTGGCTGGTTCGGGGTGCTGATGATTCCCACCCTGCTGACTGCCACCACCTGCTTCATCATCGCCTTCATCGGGGCTCCGCCTGTGGACATCGACGGGATTCGCGAGCCTGTTTCTGGTTCTTTGCTGTACGGCAACAACATCATTTCTGGGGCTGTGGTGCCCTCTTCAGCAGCCATTGGCCTGCACTTTTATCCGATTTGGGAAGCCGCCTCACTGGACGAGTGGCTGTACAACGGCGGCCCCTACCAACTGATTGTGCTGCACTTTTTGATTGGGGTGTTCTGCTACATGGGCCGCGAGTGGGAGCTGAGCTACCGGCTGGGGATGCGTCCCTGGATTGCGGTGGCCTACTCGGCGCCGGTGGCAGCGGCCACAGCAGTGTTTTTGATTTACCCGATTGGGCAGGGGTCGTTTTCGGACGGGATGCCCTTGGGGATTTCGGGCACCTTCAACTTCATGCTGGTGTTTCAAGCGGAGCACAACATCCTGATGCACCCGTTCCACCAGTTGGGGGTGGCCGGCGTGTTTGGTGGGGCGTTGTTTAGCGCCATGCACGGGTCGCTGGTGACCTCCACCCTGATTCGGGAGACCTCGGAAGAGGAGTCCCAGAACCTGGGGTACAAGTTTGGGCAAGAGGAAGAGACCTACAACATTGTGGCGGCGCACGGGTATTTTGGCCGGTTGATTTTCCAGTATGCGTCGTTCAACAACAGCCGGAGCCTGCACTTTTTCCTGGCGGCGTGGCCGGTGGTGGGGATCTGGTTTACGGCGCTGGGGATCAGCATTATGGCGTTCAACCTGAACGGGTTCAACTTCAACCAATCGATTGTGGACAGCAACGGTCGAGTGGTGGGGACCTGGGCAGACGTGTTGAACCGTGCCAACCTGGGGATGGAAGTGATGCACGAGCGGAATGCGCACAATTTCCCGCTGGACTTGGCGGCGGTGGAAGTGGCGCCTGCGGTGCGTGGCTGATGGTCTGACCTGACGGCTTGACAAAAGCAGACGATCCCCTGGCCAATGCCGGGGGGTCTTTTTCTTTTTTTCTGCAGCAATCTTGCCTGGAGCTTTTCTGGGGTTAAATTGGGGCCATTGCCTCTGTGACTTAGGAACATGGCAATTATTTCTTCTCGAGATGCAGGCCAGAACGCTGAGAGCCCCAAGCGGCGGCAGCAAAAGTCTTCAGCCTGGAGAAAAGAAAGCGAGGAGTTGAGCCTTGCCGGGGAAAGGGAAGCGGATCCCTCTGCCCTGTTGCAGCCGCAAGCCCACCTCGGTGAAGCCCAGGAAGAATCGCTTCGCCCGCGCACTCTGGCGGAATACATCGGCCAGACGGAACTTAAGGAAGTGCTTTCCATTGCCATTGCAGCGGCCCGCGCTCGCCAAGAGCCCTTGGATCACCTGCTGTTCTACGGCCCGCCCGGCTTAGGCAAAACCACGGTGGCGGCAGTGCTGGCGGCAGAAATGGGATCCCAGTTCTACATGACCACCGCGCCGGCTTTGGAGAGCCCCCGCGACATTGCCGGGTATTTGGTGCGCTTGAAGCGGGGGGATGTGTTGTTTATTGACGAGATCCACCGCCTGCCCAAGGTTACAGAAGAATTGCTCTATCCGGCGATGGAGGATTTTCGTCTTGATATCACCATTGGCAAAGGTCGCTCTGCCCGCATCACCTCTCTGCCCTTGGAACGCTTTACCCTCATCGGGGCCACAACCCGCATTGGCGCCCTCACTTCTCCGCTGCGGGATCGCTTTGGCCATGTGCAACGGCTGCGCTTTTACGAGCCTCACGAGCTGGTGCAGATCGTGCTGCGCACGGCTCGCCTCTTGAATGTCTCCACCGATCCAGAAGGGGCTGCAGAGATCGCCCGCCGTTCTCGGGGCACACCCCGCATTGCCAACCGCCTGTTCAAGCGGGTGCGAGATTACGCCCAGGTGCGAGGGGACGGCCACATTAGCCGAGAAGTGGCAGCAGCCGCTCTGGAGCTGTTCCAGGTGGATCCTATGGGGCTGGATTGGACAGATCGCAAGCTTCTGACGGTGCTGGTGGAGCAGTTCGGTGGAGGGCCGGTTGGCTTGGAGACGATGGCCGCGGTGACGGGTGAGGATCCCCAAACCATTGAAGAAGTGTATGAGCCTTATCTGTTGCAGATCGGCTACTTGCAGCGTACACCCCGTGGCCGAGTGGTCACTCCCGCTGCGCTACGGCATTTGGGCTATGAAGCCCAATCCCCCCTGCCTTTGTGGAGCTAACTCGTCTCTCCCCTCACCCCCGACCCCTCTCTCACAAGAAAGAGAGCAGTTGAGAGCCCCATCTAGCTACGGTCATTGCCCACAGGGCTGAAGCTGGGCACCACCAGCTCGCGGTTTTGCTTGGTGAGACGACCGTACAGCTCCTGGGTGTTGGGGAAGTTGGCCGCCGGCAAGGTGGGGAAGCGGCGATAGGGCACCGTGTCTTCGCCGAAGAGATCCCGATATTCCTGGGTGTTCAGCAAAGCGCGCACAAAGGCTTTCACCCCCTGGGTGGCCAAGATCTGGTTGTACTTGCGGATCTCCTGCTGATTGAGGGGCGCACGGCCCAGAAAGTGCTTGGTGCCCAGCTCGATCACCTTGGTATTGGGATAGGGGGCATAGAACTCGGAGCGGTACAGCTCTGAACACCCCAGCGCCTCGATGAACTCCTTGACGGTGATCTCGCCGTTGCGCAGCTTGGACTCGGCGGAGCTGAGCTCGGCACTGATGTTGTAGATGTCCATATCCCGCTCGAAGACCTGCCGATAGGCGGCGCGGATGAGGTTGTTCACTTCCGCTTTGTTGGCCAGGCTGGTGAGCTTGAAGATGGGGATCTCTTGGCGTACCTTGGGCACCCCCTGCTGAGCCCGCCGCTGGATTTCCAGCTCGCCGGAAGGCATGTCCTGGGGCTGGCCCAACTTGACAAATAGCGGAATGTCCTCGTCGGTGCGAATGGGCTTGGTCACTGCCATGTCGGTGGAGCCGGGGCGCATCCGCCGCAGCGCCAGGCCGCCGGGGGTGAGGTAGCGCTCGTAGGGCACGATATCTTCCCCGAAGACCCGCTGGTACTCCTCGCCGTCCAAGATGGCATCCACCACCGCGTAGAACCCCTGCTTGGAGGCAATGTCAAACAGGCGGTTCATCTCTTGCCGTCCGTAGGTGGGTCGGCCCAGTAGCTTGCGGTGGATGAACTCGATGGCTTTGCAGACATACAAGCTGGACCAGTACTTGTTGCGGAAGAGATCCGACTTGGCCAGTTGGCGCACAAACTCTTTGACGGGAATTTCCCCCGACTCCAGCTTGATCTCCCAGCGGGTCAGCCGTTGGCCTTCGTAGGGCACATAGCCGTATACCTGTTGGTAGCAGGCGCGGATCACCGCCTGGGTGGATCCCTCGCTGCCGACAATGCCGGCCCGCACCCCCAGCCGTCGGCTGCGATCTCCCGGAGTCTGGGTGAGCTTGAAAACCTTCGGGCCAAGGCTGCCGGGATCCCCTGCTGCTCTGGGATTGGTGCGCTCGTTGGTGAGGGCAAAGCCGCGCCGGATGAGGATGCGCTTGACATCTTTGTTGAAGGGAGCAGGGCGGGCGCTGAGGGAACGGGTTTCCTTGGGGAAGATGGCCCCAAATTGGATCTCTAGCGGGTCATTGCCGGAGCCATAGGCATGCTGATCCGGCAGGGGCCGGTTGTAGCGGGCAAAGAGGGTAATGAACTGGGGCACCTTGCGGCGGGGGGCAGCGTAGTTGTAGAGGTCGAATTTGGCCCCCCAGTTGGCGCTGGTTTGCGCTTCTACCCCCAGCTTGCGCAGGTAGGGTACCGTCTCTTCGCCGAAGTAGTCTCCGTACTCGCGGCTATCCACCAGGGCGTCCACCAGGCCGGCCAGGCCCTTGCTGGAGATGATGGAGAAGTAGGTCTGCACTTCCTCGCGGGTTTCGGGAGCCCGCCCCAGGAAGTGGCGGAAGGCCAGCTCCACGACGCGGCTGTTGATGTAAGGCTCGTAGAACTGCTTGCGATACAGCTCCGATTTGCCCAGGCGGCGAATGAACTCCTTCATGGAGATCTCGCCGTTTTTCACCTTCGACTCCAGGTCGGAAAGCTTGAGGCCGTAGGCGCGGCGGATATCCCGCTCAAACACCTGTCGATAGGCGGCCTTGATGACTTCTTCTTTCTCGGCGTTGGACAGCCCCGGCTTCATGGCAAAAACGGGAACTTTTTCGGCAGCCAAGTTGTAAACCTGGGGTAGCTGCAGCCCTTGCAGAGGGATCCCGTCGGCGGTGCTGGCATTGCGCTGCCGCAGCTTGTCGGAAGGGGCGGGGGCGATGAACTCGCTCAGCAAGACATCGAAATATTGGTTGATGACGGCAACTGCTTCGGCATCTTTGCGGAAGTAGCCAGCCGCCGCCCGTTTCATCTCTTGAATGGCGACAATGGTGGCCTCGGCGGAGCAGGCATTTTCGATGATCTCCCGCAGGCCGCGCGTGTTGACGGCGATGATACTGGGATCCCCGGCCACCAAAGCGTAGGTGACGTAGCGCAAAAACCAGCTCAGATCCCGCAGCGATTTGCGCATGTTGGCAGCCCCGTAGCGGGAGATGTTGATGGGGCGGAAGTTGGGGGGAATCTCCACGCCGCTGGCGCTGAAGATGTTGCGGATGGCCTCGATGAATCCGCCGGTGGATTCCACATAGAAGGCAGTGCCCAGCTTGAAGGCTTCCTTCTCATCTTGAGTAACTTCGGGCCGCTCCAGATAGGCCATGGGCGAGCCCCCCGTGAAGATGCGGTTGGCGGCGCGACTGACGATGATTTCGGAGTTGGCTGCAATCACCTGGGCAATGTCCAGCCGTTTCAGGCCGCTGGAGAAAAAATCCTCGAGGCGATCCAACTCGGTGCGTCCCAGATAGCGATCCTGCTGTTCCGCTTGGGAGATGGTCGATACAGGCACGGTTTGGTACAGACGGGGGCTGGAAACGACTGCGCCAGCGGATACGTTGATACCCATCGATCTCTTAAACTCCGTTTTGATCGAAAAAACTGCCGACAAAGGCCGAGGACAGTGCCATCGAAGGGGATGAAGAGGCTGACCCGCGACCGGACAAGTATCCCTCTTTGAGCTGAGAAGGATCGCTGTCCGATCCCTGAATGGGAGGCCAAGCCTAGAATACTAGGGGCATGGGCCCAGAGGGGGAGGATTGTTGCAGTTTGTAACACTGTTTCTCATCCACAAAGACATGGCTCCCAACCCAGCTCTACCCTCCCATCTGTTGTCTTCCGCTTTTCTCCTTGAGGATTGGGAGCAGGGACATTACGAACGCGTTACCCAGGTTTTACAGCAACAGCTCGAGCAGGGATCCCCCTCTCCAGAGCTGTATTGGGAGCTGGGAGCCGCCTATCTCCTGCTGGGTCGGGAACTGGAGGCGCAGCTGGTGTGGCAAGAGGGCTTGGCGATGCTGCAAGCGGGGGGGGTGGCCGAATCCGAGGCCGTCTACCACCTGCTGAGGAGCTTGCAGGCTTTGGCGGAAAGCCTGTGGGAGAAGGGCCATTGGCCGCAGGCAGCAGCTCTGTATCGGCAGCTTCTGGAGTTGGGGGATGGACAGCTGGAGCTGTCTTCTGGCCAGGCTTTGGCTGCTCACCGCATTGGCCTGACCCAAGAGCGGAGCCGGCTGTGGGCTGCGGCAGCGGAGTGGTTTGAGCGGGCTTGCCAGCAGGATCCGACAGCGGCAGAGAGTTTTTGGCGCTGGGGCTTGGCCCTGATGAAGCTGGGCCGTTTGCGAGAGGCGATTTCCCCTCTGCAGGAGGCTGCGCGGCTGCGCCCTGAGTGGGGGGATCCCTGGGTACAGATGGGCTTGGCGTGGCTGGATCTGCGGGATCCAGTTCAGGCTGTGGGGTGTTTCCAGGAGGCTGAGGCGCGGGGCACCGGGACAGCGCAGCTCTACAGCTACTGGGCGGAAGCGGAAGTGCGGTTGGCTCACCCTGAGGCGGCTTGGGAGAAGGTTTGCCGAGCGGTGGCAGCGGAACGGAATTGGGTGCAGGCGTGGTGCGAGGGCAGTGGCAGAGAAAGCCCTCTGCGGTCTGGACTGGAGCAGGCATGCAGGGGAGAGGGATCTGCGAGGATCCCCGATTTCCTGTACTCGGCTTGGCGGCAGCGTTGGGCTCCAGAAGGCGTTGCCCTTCAAGCGGACTCTTTTTCCCAGAACACCCCCCCTACAACCGACTTCTGGCCGGTGCCAACCCAGGGTTACCTCACCACCCGGCAGTGGCATCAGGCCACGGGCGAAGGGGACTACCAACCCCTGGATCCGGTGGGGGTTCTCTGTCTGAAAGCGCCCCCTGCGGCTGATCCCGCCATTTTGCAAAAGTTGCGCCCGCAGCGGATCCCCTTGGCAGAGACCTTTGTCGCCCAGATCCCCCGAGGATCCGTCCACGTGGGCCACTATCCCCGCCACCTCTACGCCAGCTTTGCCAGCGGGGTGCTCACCCGCCGGGGAGAATTGCTCGCCGATCTATCCCTGAGCTTGCCGCCGCCGGAGTTCCTCGACTGGGACTACAGGCCAGATCACCTGCGACACCACCCCCTGCTGGGCTTGCCCCATCTCCCCCCACCGATCCCACTGGATGGCCCCGTTGCCCTTTTGCCCTTGGGGGCAGTTAATTACTTTCACTGGATGGTGGATATTCTGCCGGCCCTCGATATCCTGCAGCGGTCGGGCGCCCTGGAAAAGGACATCCCCATCTTGATCCACGGGTATCAAAGAAAGCCCTTTCAGGTGCAGAGCTTGGCTGCTTTGGGGATCCCAGCCGAGCGCATCCTCAGCTTTGAGCAGTTGGGGGGATCCCATCTGCAAGCCCAAAACCTGATCGTGCCCTCGGCAGGCGCTCCGGTGGGGTGTTTGACGCCTAGGGGATTGGAGGTGCTGCGGCAACTGGCCCAGCCGAGTTTATCCATTGACCCCTTACAACCGCGGCGAATTTACATCTGCCGTCGCTCTGCCCGCTGGCGGCGGGTGATCAACGAAGCGGAGGTGCTAGCCTGTTTGCACCCTTGGGGATTTGCACCGGTGCAAATGGAAACCCTTTCTCTTCAAGAGCAAATAGCCCTAATGCAAGGGGCAGAGGCGGTGATCGGGATCCACGGGGCGGGCCTAACCAACCTCGCCTTTTGTCAACCCGGCACCACCGTCATCGAGATCTTGCCCAGCAATGCAGTGCTTCCCTATTTTTGGAGTATTGCTCAGGTGGCAGGGTTAAGGTATTTCCCCTTGGTGGCGCCTGTTTGCGATCCGGCTTTGGTGGCTCTTCTTTCCAGCCCCGATTTGGATCGAGAAGATGCCTGGGTTCGGATCCCGGACTTGCTGAATGTGCTGGAACAGACAGGGATCAAGGGATGATGGGATCGGAGGGACTCGAACCCTCACGTTCTTGAGGAACAACGGATTTTAAGTCCGTAGCGTCTACCATTCCGCCACGATCCCAATCTGTCGGCAATAGCCGTACTACTCTACCAAACTGCTTGCCTTGGGGGGGCAAGTCTTTAAGTTGGTTCACCCAGCCCTGCAGTGGAGGGTATGAAGTAGGGGATTGCTGCCCCTGCTGATGGGATCCCTGCTGTGCCCGCTGGCTTGAAGCTCCTACAACTTCTCTTTCAAAAAAACGTTGGCCACCCAGATCCCCACCACCGCCAAGGCGGCCATCCCATAAAAGGTATAGCTATAGCTGCCCATCCTATCGCGAATTTGCCCCGCGATCATCGTTCCCACCAAGGCCCCAACTCCATAGGCGGTAAACACAATGCCGTAGTTCTGGGCGTAGCGTTCGGGATCAAACAAGCGCAGGGTCAGGGCGGGAGCCATGGCCAGCCACCCCCCCAGGCAAAACCAAAGCAAGGAAAAAGTTACCCAGTAGGCCAGAAGGGATCCCTGAGGAGGCAGGAGCATCAGCCCACAGGCCAGCAGGATCAGCCCATAGGAGCCCGTAGTGACCTGATGGGGATGTAATCGATCGGCCAACCAGCCAAACAGAGGACGGCTGAGCCCGTTGAAAATGGCGAAGAGAGCCACGCTGTTGGCAGCCGCAGGGGGATCCAGGCCGATCAGCTCTTCCCCCACAGGACCAGAAATCCCAATGGCGCTTAAACCAACCAGGGTGCCGATGGCATAGCAGATCCACAGGCCATAGAAGGAGGGGTTCCTCAGCAGAGGGAGAGAGCGCCGAGAAGTCAACGGAGAGCGATCTGGGCCATTCGTGGATTTTCTTGGAAAAGGTGAGGAAGGGATCCAATCGGGAGGAGGAAATCTCAGTTGGGTTGCGATCCCCAAGATCACCGCTGCAAAGAGGATCCCCAAAATCAGCAGCGTAGGTCGAACCCCCAGCGCCTCGATCAAGCGGTTGGCTAGAGGAGCGGTAAGCAGGGGGGATAGGCCAAAGCCGACAATGGTGGATCCCACGGCCAATCCCTTGCGATCCGGGAACCAACGGGCTGCCACGGCCATCGGCACCCCATAGGCAACCCCTACTCCGCTACCGGCAATCACCCCATAGCAGAGGGTGATCCACCCAATAGAAGGGGCAAAGCTGGCCAGCCCATAGCCCAAACCCACCAAGCTGCCCCCTAGAGCCAGTACTCGGCGGGATCCCCAGCGGGGGATGACAAACCCTGTGATGGGCATGAGGGTAGCGTAGAACACGAGGGCAACCGTGTAGGGCAGCAGGCTCTCACTGGCCCCAATCCCCAGCTCTGTTTCCAGGGGCTTGCGGAAAATGCTCCAGGAATAGACGGTTCCCAAGCAAAGAAGAACCAGGAGCCCCTGGAGGATGAAAAGCCATCTCCCCATATGGGCCGGTTGTCCATACAAAGTAACGGGGAATCCAACCCTTTTCATGGGTATCTAGAGCTTGTTGGAGCTGAGTTCAACCCATTCTCTCAGCCCTTTCGGGGATAGGCCAACAGAATTTTTAGCCAACCGTTGGCTAGAGGCGTTTGGCCTCTACCGTCCTGGGCAGAGACAAGGGATCTGGCAGCTCTGGGATGGACAATTCCCAACCGTTGCTCAAAGTAAAAATGGTTTCCCCGGCCTCTGAACGGGTGGCCACAACCGATTCTTCCAGATCTTTTTTGGGAACGTAGACCATCAAATGCCCGTAGGCACTTTCGTGCAGGATGACTTTCATAGCCCTTTCTCCACAAGTTCCAACTCTTGGGCACGGCACCCCACCACCAAGCCTTTGGCCAAGCAGTGGACGGCATAGACGTAAAACCGTTGTAGAAAGGTGCCAATGGAAATCACGTAACCTTCGTCGCCCGGAACGGCCAAGATTTTCCCCACCGGCTGGCCGAAGAAGGTGCCATCGTTGCGGATGACCTTACGGATGCGGACTTTGTCGCCCAGCTCAAATTGGGGAGGGCGATCCAGCTCCAGTTCGTCGCTCATGGGGTACCTCCTGTGATTTCTGCCAGCACCTGACAAAGCTCTTGGCGGGTTAGGCTGCGGCCTACTTGGCGCGCCCGTCGAGACACGGCTGCCAAAATGGCCTGAGATTTGGAAGTTTCCTTTCCGGACAAGCGGTTAGACAACATCGGGATGGCTCTCCTCTGGGATGGGTTCTGGAGTGTGTTGCGCCCATTGCGTCAGCGTTGCGCGGCAATAACGGGCCAGTTCCGCCGGTGGGATCGGATGCTTGCAGTGGGTGACGTGCTGCCGCACCTGTTCCAGGAGCTTTTCCAGTTGGCCAGGTGGGATCTGCTCGACAGGGATCCCCTGTTCCTTGAGGATTTGCAGCAGCAAATGCCGGCCGGAGTGTTTGCCCAACACCAGCCGCCGCTGGCCGCCCACGGCTTCTGGTGGGAAAGGCTCATAGGTCTGGGGATCCCGCAGCACTCCCGCCGCATGAATGCCCGACTCGTGGGCAAAGGCGTTGTCACCGACGATGGCCTTCCAGGGAGGTAGGGGAGCACCGCTGGCCCGCGCCACCTGTTGAGACAGCTCCCGCAGACGGCAGGTATCCACCCCAACATCGATCCCCAAGGTGTAGCGCAAAGCCATCACCACCTCTTCCAAGGGGGCATTGCCGGCCCGTTCCCCCAAGCCGTTGACGGTGGTGTTTACCGACTGAGCGCCGGCGCGGATTCCGGCCAAGGCATTGGCAGTGGCCATGCCCAGGTCGTCGTGGGTATGCATCTCCACAGGGATATCGATGGCCCGCACCAGACGGCGAATCTGCTTGTAGGTGCTAAAAGGATCCAAAACGCCCACCGTATCGCAGTAGCGGAAGCGCCGACAGCCCCAGCTTTGGGCCATTTGGGCCAACTCGATCACCTGCTCCAGGGGGGTGCGGCTGGCATCTTCTGCCCCCACCGAGACCCACAGCCCTTGCTCCAAGGCCATCTCCACGCATTGGCGCAACTGTCGCAGCAGCCGAGGGCGATCCCCTTGGAACTTGGCAGCGATTTGCCGATCCGAGACCGGCACGGAGATGTGGATCCGCTTGAGGCCGCAACGAATAGAGGCGAGGATATCGCTGGGCACAGCCCGGTTCCACCCCAGCAGGTGGGCCCGCAGCCCCAGGCTGAGCATGGCGCGAATGGCTTCCGTTTCCACGGCGCCCATGGCCGGGATCCCCACCTCAATTTCGGGTACGCCAATGGCATCCAAGAGGGCGGCAATGGAGATCTTCTCGGGGATTTGGAAGGCTACCCCTGCTGCTTGCTCCCCATCGCGCAGGGTGGTGTCGTTGATGGTGATAGAGGAATTCATGGGATCCATCCTCCAAGACCTACGGCCCGCCTAGGCAATCGGTAACCGTCGATGGTGCTCCGCACCGCTAGCGGGACCCCGGTTGCGTCAGGGCAATCATGTCCAGGGTAGAAAGCTCAACCAAGTTGCCGCAGAATTCATCAGATTCCTGTAAGGCTTGGCTGTTCCTCTTAGCGGGGTGGAGTCTTTGGAGCAGGGGATCCTTGACAAAGTCCGACAAAGTCCGGCCTTTGGGATCCCGCTGCTCTGGCCATCAACGAATTAAGTCGAAGGAGATGTCGGTTTTGCCGGGGATGATGCTGCGCCGATCTGCCTCATCCAGAATGGTGTTGACAATCCAGTTAAGGAGGTTGAGCGCCCCCACATAGCCATAGGTGGGGTAGCGGTGCAGGTGGTGGCGGTCGAAGATGGGGTAGCCGATGCGCACCAAAGGTGTGCCCGTATCCCGCCACAGGTATTTGCCGTAGGAATTGCCGATCAGCAGATCCACCGGCTCGGTGAACATCAGAGAGCGCAGATGCCAGAGATCCTTGCCCCCCCAGACGGTTGCCCCCTGTCCATAGGGACTGGAGGCCAGCAGTGCCCGCGCCTCGGCTTCGAACTCCTCGTTGCTGTTGGTCACCACCACATGGATCGGCTCCGCTCCCAGCTCCAGCAACAGGCTGAGCAAGCCCATCACCAGATCCGGATCCCCGTACAGGGCTACCCGCTTGCCGTGGATCCACGCTTGGGAGTCCGTGAAAGCATCCACCGCCCGGCCCCGTTCGATCTCCAGCTCGGCGGGAATGGGCTTGCCCGTTAACTGGGATAGCTGCATCAAAAACTCATCCGTGCCCCGAATACCCACTGGCCGCGCCGTCAGGGTGGGCCGACCCGAGGCCTCTGCTAGAAACTCCAGGGTCTTGGGCGTGGTGTAGCGCTGGAAGGAAAAAGTAGCCTCGGCGTTGAGGCATTGGGCAGCCGCCTCCAAAGGGGTTCCTCCGGGATACATGTGGAAAGTGCCGTCGTTGGGCGAATCCAAATAGTCGGAGTTGTCCGCCAGCAGGGTCAGCGGGATCCCGAATAAGCCGAAGATGCGCTTGATCTCCCGCAAGTTGCCCATGTAGGTATCGAAACCGGGGATGACGTTGATGTAGCCATTGCTACCTGTGCGGCCCACCGGCTCGGTGAGGGTGCTGAGAATGCTCTTGAGCATGTTGTCATAGCCGGTGATGTGGGATCCCACAAAGCTTGGCGTGTGGGCATAGGGCACCGGGAAGTTGTGGGGAATAACTCCCTCATTTCTGGCCGTGGTGATGAAGGCTCCCAGGTCATCCCCGATCACCTCCGCCATGCAGGTGGTGCACACGGCGATCATCTTGGGCTTGTAGAGGGCGTAGGCATTTTCCAGTCCCTCGATTAGGTTTTTGAGGCCGCCAAACACCGCCGCATCTTCCGTCATCGAGGTGGAGACCGCCGAAAAGGGCTCCTTAAAGTGGCGGGTGAGATGGGTGCGAAAATAGGCCACACACCCCTGGGATCCATGGACAAAGGGCAGAGTTCCCTCAAAGCCGACAGCGGCGAAGATGGCCCCCAAGGGTTGGCAGGCTTTGGCGGGGTTTACCGTCAGGGCCTCCCGTTGAAAGTTTTTCTCCCGGTATTCCCAAGATTTTGTCCATTCGGCCACCCGGGCCACTTCTTCCGGGGAAGGGAGATCTTCAAAGGTTTGCTTGCACTGCAGAAGCGCCTGATATTCCGGATCTTGAAACAGGCGGGCGTGATCTTTGATGTCTTGGATATCTTGCGGCATGGTCGGTCTCCTAATGAGGGGCAGGGGAAGGAAGGGCCGTTGGCGTCTGGGATCCCGGCGGCAAGCTAAGACTTCCAGGGGGCTTTGACCAGATCCCAGGTGGGGCTATTCAAGGCCAGATCCATATCGCGGGCGAACACGGCAAAGCCGTCGTAGCCGTGGTAGGGGCCGGAGTAGTCCCAAGAGTGCATCTGGCGGAAGGGCAAAGCCATCTTTTGAAAGACGTACTTCTCCTTGATGCCGGAGGCGATGAGATCTGGCTTCAACCTCTTGGCAAATTCTTCAAACTCGTAGCCGGACACGTCATCGTAGATGAGTGTGCCATCGTCGATGTACTGGGTGGTGCGCTTGTAGTCGTCGCCGTGGCCGAATTCGTAGCCGGTGGCAATCACCTCCATGCCCAGCTCCCGGAAGGCCGGGATGACGTGGCGGGGCCGCAGTCCGCCCACCATCAGCATCACCCGTTTGCCCTCCAGGCGGGGACGATACTTGGCAATGATGGCCTCGCTCTGGGGCTTGTACTTGGCGATCACCTGCTCCGCCTTGGCCTGGATGGTCTCGTCAAACCGCTGGGCGATGGCCCGCAGCGACTTGGCAATTTGGGTGGGGCCAAAGAAGTTGAACTCCAGCCAGGGGATCCCGTAGGTTTCCTCCATGTGGCGGCAGATGTAGTTCATGGATCGGTAGCAGTGGATGAGATTCAGCTTTACCCGGGGGGCAAGCAGCATCTCGTTCCAGGTGCCATCGCCGGAAAACTGGGTCACTACCCGCAGGCCCATCTCCTCCAGCAAAATCCGGGAAGACCAGGCGTCGCCGCCGATGTTGTAGTCCCCAATCAGGGCCACATCGTAGGGGCCGGGCTCAAAGTTGAGGGATCCCTCCTTCGCTTTCTTGTCAGCAATGGGCAAAACCCAGTCCCGCACCGTATCGTTGGCGATGTGGTGGCCCAGGGACTGGGAGACCCCCCGAAAGCCTTCGCAGCGCACCGGTACCACCGGCTTGCCAATTTCTTTGGAAACTCTCTTGGCCACTGCCTCGATGTCATCCCCGATCAAGCCGACGGGGCATTCGGACTGGATGGTAATGCCTTTGGCCAAGGGGAAGAGTTCGCTGGCTTCCACCAAGAGTTTGGCCAGTTTTTTGTCCCCCCCAAACACCACATCCCGCTCCTGAAAATCGGAGGTGAACTGCATGGTGCCGAAGGTGTTCACCCCGGTGATTCCCACGTAGTAATTGCGCCGTCCCGACCAGGAGTAGTAGCCGCAGCCCACGGGGCCGTGGCTGAGGTGGATCATGTCTTTGACCGGCCCCCACACCACCCCCTTGGAACCGGCATAGGCACAGCCGCGAGTGGTCATGACGCCGGGGATGGATTTAATGTTAGATTTTACTCCGCAATCTGCTTTGCCCTCGTCATAGACGTTGAGGTGCTTAGCTCTCTTTTTCTGAGCTTTTTCGGGGTAGGTTTCCAGAACCTCCGTTACGATTTTCCGGGTTTCCTCTTTGAGGGTACTTTTCAGAGTAGTCATGAGAACCTCAGCTATTGGGTGTCATGGATAAAAGCCACAGTGCGAAGGGGGGCTGAGGGAGGAAACCAGCTACCCCCAGCCCGTCTTTTCGGGGATCAGACAGGGGCCAACTCTTTTTCGGTTTTGCCGATGAGGTGGGCGATTTTCTGGTCGTCGTCCAAAACGCCGAACTCTATCAACAACTGCTCCAGCTCATCCATAGAGATGGGGGTGGGGATCCTCAGATCCGTGTTGTTGATGATCTTTTTGGCCAAGGCCCGATACTCGTCAGCTTGGTTGCAGTCGGGGGAGTACTCGATCACCGTCATGCGGCGCAATTCTGCGTGCTGAACCACATTGTCGCGGGGGATGAAATGCAGCATTTTGGTGTTGAGCTTTTCGGCCAGAGCTTCGATCAGCTCGATCTCGCGATCCACTTTGCGGCTGTTGCAGATCAGGCCACCCAAACGCACGCCGCCGGAGTAGGCGTATTTCAGCACGCCGCGGGCGATGTTGTTGGCCGCATACATGGCCATCATTTCGCCGGAGCAAACAATGTAGATCTCTTGGGCCTTGCCCTCCCGAATGGGCATGGCAAAACCGCCGCAGACCACGTCCCCCAGCACGTCGTAGCAGACAAAGTCCAGATCCTCGTAGGCACCGTTTTCTTCCAAGAAATTGATGGCGGTGATGATGCCTCGTCCGGCACAGCCAACACCAGGCTCGGGGCCACCAGACTCCACACAGCGCACCCCTCTGTAGCCGGTGAGAACCACTTCTTCCAGCTCCACGTCTTCTACGGATCCCCGCTCAGCAGCCAGGTGAAGGACGGTGGTCTGGGCTTTGCAGTGCAACATGAGGCGGGTGGAATCGGCTTTCGGGTCGCAGCCGACGATCATGATCCGCTGCCCCAATTCGGCCATACCGGCAACGGTATTCTGACAGGTGGTGGATTTGCCGATACCGCCTTTGCCGTAGAATGCAATTTGTCTCATGGTTCAGTTCTCCTAATGAAGACTTGAGGAAAAACTTGAGGGCGACTTAAGGGTTAGAAATCTCTTGCCAATGGGCGCAACTGGTCGCATTAGCGAGACGGGATCCTTACTGCAAAGGATTTCAGCTCGCGGGAAGGCAGCCTTGGATCCCTTGGAATCCAAAAGCAAACTGGTTGAACGGTGGGGCTCTCCCGAATCGAGGCAGGAGATGGGGGAAGCGACGGGGAGTAACAGTGGGGCAGATCATAGGGCTCTCAGGCTTATCGAGAATGGGGAACTAGAGGGCATGCACGGTTAAGGTGGGCCACACCTGTTCTTGCAGGCGGGTTTCGATGAGCAACCGCAGGGTGTTTTGCTGGCTGGGGCAGGTGGTGCAGGATCCCTTGAGGCGCACCCACACCTGATCCCCTTCCAGGTCGTAAAGCTCCACATCGCCGCCATCGGCCAACAGCAGCGGGCGAACTTCCTCCTCCAGGACGGCCTGAATGCGGGCGATCTTTTGCAAGGTGGTGAGGGGAGAGGGAGCAGCGGGAGAGGGCTCTGTCTGGTTTTGGGAGTTCCCTTTTGAATTTCTTGAATCTTCTGAAGGGGTTGCGTCAGTCTCGGCCAGAACAGCGGCGATCAGGTCTTCAATCTGGGCCAGGCAGGAACCACAGCCACCACCCGCTTTGCTGTAGGCTGTTACTTCCTCAGCGGAGGTGAGGTGGTTTTCCCGGATCAAGCGGCGGATCTTTTGCTCGCTGACGCCAAAGCAGGAGCAGACCAAAGCGCTGTCATCATCCGTGTGGTCAGGCAGAGGAAGGCCGCGATAGCTGTAGATGGCTGCCTCCAGAGCCTCTTGCCCCATCACCGAGCAGTGCATCTTGGCGGGGGGCAGGCCGCCTAGGTAGTCAGCGATTTGGCGGTTGTCGATCCGCAGGGCTTCATCCAGAGTGAGGCCGGTGATCAGCTCCGTCAGAGCCGAGGAAGAGGCGATGGCGCTGGTGCAGCCGAAGGTTTGGAAGCTGGCAGCTAAAATCCGCTCGCTAGCCTCGTCCACCTTTAAGTAGAGCCGCAGGGCATCGCCGCAGGTGATGCTGCCCACTTCTCCAACCACCACCCGAACACCGGGCTCGGAGCTGGGATCCATCGCCCCTTGGTTTTTGGGGTGGTAGAAGAGTTCCAAAACTTTTTCGCTGTAGTCCCACATGGCTGGATCCTGAGTTGAGGATGCGAACGGTCGAGGGAAGATGAGTTTGAGGGGGGTCAGCGGCGAGCCAGTTCCCGCTCCTGCTGTTGCAGCCAGTCTTCCGCCTCGTGGCTGAAGGGGGAGATGGCCCGCAAATGCTCGATGATCCCCGGCAAAACCTCCAGCACCCGCTCCACCTCTGCCGGCTGGGTAAAGCGAGAGAGGCTGAAGCGGATTGAGCCGTGCAAAACGGTGTAGGGCAGGCCCATGGCCCGCAGCACATGGGAGGGCTCCAGGGATCCGGAAGTGCAGGCGGAGCCGGAGGAGGCGCAGATGCCGTATTTGTTCAGCCAGAAGAGGATCGCTTCCCCTTCCACGAACTTGAAGCCCAAGTTGGTGGTGTTGGGCAGCCGCTGAGTGGGGTGGCCGTTAACCTGGACATCCGGGATCCGCTGTAGCAAGCCCTGCTCCAAGCGATCCCGCAGCAGCCGCTCATGGGGATCCCCGAGGTGGGCTTGGGCCAGCTCAGCCGCTTTGCCCAGAGCGATGATGCCCGGCACATTTTCCGTCCCGGCGCGGCGGCCTCGCTCCTGATGCCCTCCCAGCAGCAACGGACGGAAGCGCAAGCCCCGCCGCACATAGAGAGCGCCGATCCCCTTGGGGGCATGCAGCTTGTGCCCGGAAAGGGTGAGGAGATCCACCGGCAGGCGCTGCAGATCGAGAGGGATCTTGCCCACCGCCTGTACTGCGTCCACATGGACAACAGCCCCATAGCTGCGAGCCAGGGATCCCACCGCCTCGATGGGGAAAAGCACGCCCGTCTCGTTGTTGGCGGCCATGCAGCTCACCAGGGCAGTATCGCCGGTCAGGGCTGCTTCCAACTCCAGCAAGTCCAGGCAGCCTTGCTCATCCACCGAGAGGTAGGTGACGCGGTAGCCTTGTTTTTCCAGGTGCTTGCAGACGTTGAGCACCGAGGCGTGCTCTACCTGCGTGGTGATGATGTGGCGCTTCTGGGGTTGGGCTGCCAAGGCTGCATAAATGGCCGTGGTGTTGCCTTCGGTGCCGCCACTGGTGAAGACGATCTCCGTCGGGTCGGCTCCCAGAAGGGCTGCCACCTGTTCGCGGGCTTGGTTAAGGGCACGCCCCACCTGGCCGCCAAAACTGTGCATCGAGGAGGGGTTGCCGTAGAAGGTCTGCAAATAGGGCAGCATCGCCTCCAGAACCAGGGGATCCACGGCGGTGGTGGCGTTGTTGTCCAGGTAGATCACAGGGTTCATACAGGCTCCGGTACAAGATAGGGGTTGGGCAAAGTTAAACGGCTTGCGGAGCGTGGGAATGGCACTGCTTTGGGCAAATGCGGGCGCAAGCCTGACAGCCGATGCAGAGGGCAGCGTTGAGGATGGTCATCACCTTACGCTCGCTTTCCTCTTCCTCTTCGTTGTCGACAAACTCGCCGTCTTCGTTGAGGGCTCTGAGGGCAAACACACCACGGCCACAGACTTTGAGGCAACGGCTACAGCCGAGGCAGCGGGTGATATCCAGGCTTTCGATAAACTGTGGGATCCAGGGCAGTCCGCCTTTGGTGAGAGCAGTTGCAGTAGCCATAGCCAAGCTCCAAAGCGAGATTTTTAGGATCGGGGAGATTTGCTGTCCAAGGTCTGGTTGACCAACCAGGTGCGGTAAAACTTGAGGGCCACCGTTTCAATGAGGTCGTAGTCTTCCACCACTTCGATGCCGGCCTCGCGAATACGCTTCATGGGGCAATCGCCGATCTTGGAGACCAGCACGGCTCGGCAATCCCGGATGAGATCCAGGATTTGCTCTAGGTTGTTGTCCTCCCCGGATCCCCCGTGGCAGTACTGCGGGATCTTGCGGTGGCCGACAAACTGCGCCCCACGGGCGTTGACCTCGTAGATCAAAAACTCCCGCGCATGGCCGAAGTGGCGATTGACCAAGCCACCGCCTTTGCTGGCCACGGCCACCAGGATGGAGGGGCTGTCGGGAGGCAGGTCGGCTGTCCAGTGGGTCGGGGCTGCCTGCTGCTGAGCTTGCAGTTGGGCAATGCTTGCCTGGACCTGGCGGCGTTTTTCGGGGTCGTACTCGGGGGTCATCTGCATAAAGCGCTCCTTGGTGAACTCTTGGCTGCGGTCTTCCCCCAGAAGGCCCACCGCGTCCGCCCGACACTGGCGACAGTGGCGCATCATCCGCATGTTGCCGGAGCACCGATCTTGCAGGGCTTTCAACTCCTGAGGGGTGGGGCCCCGCTGGCCGATGAGGCCGAAGTAGGTGCCGTGTTCAGGCGCCGAGATCAGGGGCATGATGTTGTGCAAGAAAGCCCCTTTCTCCTGGATCACCCGGTTCACTTCCAAGAGGTGGGTGTCGTTGATGCCGGGAATGAGAACGGAGTTGACTTTGCAGAGGATGTCTGCCTCCCGCAGCAGATCCAGGCTTTCCATCTGCCGTTCGTGCAGGATGCGGGCTGCCTCCACCCCTCGAATGCGCTTGCGCCGCCAGCGGATCCAGGGGTAGATCTTGGCTCCGATCTCTGGATCCACCATGTTGATGGTCAGGGTGACGTGGTCGATGTTCAGCCGTTTGATCTCGTCGATGTAGTCCGGCAACATCAGGCCGTTGGTGGAAAGGCAAAGCTTGAGATCCGGAGCTTTCTCGGCAATGCGGGCAAAGGTCTCGAAGGTTTGCTTGGGGTTGGCCAAGGGATCCCCAGGCCCAGCAATGCCCACCACCGTCAGTTGCGGGATCTTGCCGGCAATCACCAGCACTTTGTGGGCGGCTTCCGCCGGGGTAAGCAGCTCGCTGACCACACCGGGCCGGCTCTCGTTGGCACAGTCGAACTTGCGGTTGCAGTAGTTGCACTGGATGTTGCAGGCGGGGGCTACCGCCACGTGCATGCGGGCGTAGTGATGGTGAGCTGCTTCGCTGTAGCAGGGATGGGTGGCGATGCGTTGCTGCAGATGAGGGGGGAGAGCCTGGCGGGGGCTGCTGCTGCAAGCGCAGGCCGATGGGAAGGGGGATCCCTGGCGGGGCGGAGTTGAAAGGGGCGGCATAGTGGGGTCAACCAGGGGATAGAACGTTACTGGCGGTTATATCAACCGCCCTCTGCCCGCTCCGTTGCACTCAGCCCGGTAGAACTGATCGAGTTTATTGGCTTTGTACTCAAGACCTGCAAAGCCTGATGGCAGGCCAAATCCAACTTTTTTTAGGGGTCAAGGGTCTGGTTTTTCAAGGCCGGGGATGCCGTATTTTGACCCAAAGGGGCGGGGGATCCGGCTGTGGGGAGGATCCCCGGAATCCCTGATTCGACAAGGGCTTGGGGCAATGCTTAAGAAATACTAAAAATCTGCTCAGATGCACTCAAGCGCCGCAGCCTCGGCTGCGTTTTGCATCAATTGCTACGATTTAATATCGTATCAGCCCAAAAGTGTATTGAAAATAGCCGTTTGAGTTTGAGGAAAGATCCCCCTGGGGCAAAGTCCTCGCCAAGGAAGTGAAGACTATTGCGGCGGCAGGCCGTCGGACTTTCTTGTTGTGACAGGGGGGATGTACTCGCTCAAATACCCATACCCTTCCCCGAAAATACTGGATCCCTGCGGGCAAAAGACTCAACCCCCTGCCCTCAGAAAAACTTTTTTTGCCCTCTGGGCCAAGCTTCCAGGGTTTGAGTACATCGGCAATAACTCAATCAATCCTGATCGCCCGCTGCCAAGCCTGAGCCACCGCAGCCGCTTGCTATAAGCGGGGGAACAGAAACCCAACGGTTCTGCCCCTCTGTTGAGACTCGCCCCCTGCTTCCCAACCGGTGAGCTTATGTCCCCCCTTGTTTCTCCCCCACCGAAAACGGCTGAAGTGCTGCAGGTGCCCCGTTGCGATCGCTGGCGGATTCTCTACCGTCTGCAGGAGCTGGATTTGACCTGTGGCTGTACCCCGACCGGCCAACTGTGGGTGATGATTCGCACCCCCACCGAAGCCCTCCTCGTCCACAGTGTGCTCCGCCTTTTCACCCTCAACCGCTCTGGCTGGCTGAGTTGGTTGGATCGCTGCTGGTCTCTCCAGACCTGGGATCCCCCTGAGAGACATTCGGGATGGGACGAGCGCCCCTGAACCTCCGCCGTTTGCCTTCTTGCTTCTCCTGTTCACCTCGTTTTGGTAGCGCCAATGACCACTCCATCCCCCTCAACTCGCTCCTTCCAACAAGTCCGAGACAACCCCGTTCACCTGGGACGGGAGATCACGGTTCCCATCTGCGAGGGCCTCAACCTGGCTTGGGCCAGTCTTCAGGGGCTGTATTTGCAGTATCTGAAGCACCATCTGGTTGTCGAAGGAGCAGAGTTCTACTCAATTCACCAATTTTTCAACGAAAGTCTACAGGAAGTTCAGAACCACGCCCATGAGGTGGGGGAGCGCCTGAACGGCCTAGGTGGGATCCCGGCCTCCAGCTTTGCCAAGCTGGCGGAGCTGTGCTGCTTCAGCCCGGAAGGGGACGATGCATTGGCCGTGCGGCCCATGCTGGAAGCGGATTTGCGGGCCGAGCAAAGCCTGATCGATCTGCTGCGTCGCCAGGCGGCTCTGGCGGAAAGTGTTGGGGATCGCGCCACCCGTCACCTCTACGAGCAGATTTTGCTGCAGACAGAAGAACGGGCCTTTCACCTGGCCCACTTTCTCGCTGCCGACAGCTTGGTTTTGGGCTTGTCCCCACCCTAGCCTGCCCATTCACGCCCACCTCTCGTTTTGGGAGACTCTGCCATGCTTACCCCCGATCGGGCGCCGCTGCTCCAGTTTTTGCAAGTCGAGCTTGGGATCCCGGAATCCGCCCTCACCTTCGCCCTGAAACGGCATGGGTGTGAACAGGGCCCCCTGCCGATGATCCTCTGGCATTACGGGCTGATTTCTTTGGAGCAACTGGAGCAGATTTTTGAATGGTGCGCTCTACGTTCCCTTGTTATAAGTCCTACCCATTCGGAGGTTTAAGCCATGACTTATCCCTACCCTTCTCTTCCCTATCCCAGAGTCGGCAACCCTTTGGGATGGCTCGGCCTGGTTTTTAACCCAATTTTCAGATCTGCCCTGCAGTGGCCACGCCGCTGGCTCAACAGCATTGAAATTCGCGGATCCCGGCAGGCCCGTTGGATTTGTCGTTTGATCCCGGCTTCCTGTCCCTTTGAGCGGGATATCCGACTGGGATCCCGCACCGTCCACATTCCGGCCCTCTGTCGCATCAACCCCCTCTACGAGGAGATCATCGCCCTGCGGCTACGGGCGGCGGCTTATCTGGCCGAAGCTGCGGCTCAACCCCAGCCCCCCTCTTCTCAGGAGATCCCATCATGCCCATGATCAGCCGAACCAAAGTGGCGGAGCTGCTCAACGAGACCGCCTGCGAGCACAACCACAAGAAAGACGGCAAAGGCAAAAACAAGGTCTGTGCCGAGCAGGCCAAGCCCGGAGGAGCGCAGGGAGGCTGTGCCTTTGATGGGGCCTCGATTGCCCTGGTGCCGATTACCGATGCCGCCCATCTGGTGCATGGACCGATCGCCTGCAGCGGCAACTCTTGGGGGACGCGGGGCAGCCTCTCTTCCGGCTCCCGACTCTATCAGGTGGGCTTCACCACCGATCTGAGCGAGAACGAGATCATCTTCGGAGGGGAGGAGAAGCTGTTCCAGGCCATCTGCAACTTACAGGCCAAATACCGACCTGCCGCCATTTTCGTCTATCTCACTTGTGTGACTGCCCTCATTGGGGATGATGTAGAGGCGGTGTGTCAGCGGGCCAGCCGCCAGCTTGGGATCCCGGTCATTCCGGTGAATGCGCCCGGCTTTGTGGGCAGCAAAAACTTGGGTAACCGTCTGGCCGGAGAAGCGCTGCTGGACTATGTGATCGGCACGGCCTCCCCGGAATACACCACCCGCCGCGACATTAACCTCATCGGCGAGTACAACATTGCCGGCGAGCTGTGGGATGTCTTGCCTCTGTTTGACGAGCTGGGGATCCGCATCTTGGCCAAGATCACCGGCGATGGCCGCTACCACGAGATCTGTACCGCCCACCGGGCCAAGCTGAACGTTCTCATCTGCGCTAAAGCCTTGCTCAATGTGGGCCGCAAGATGCAGGAGCGCTACGGGATCCCCTACATCGAGGCTTCCTTTTACGGGCTGCAGGAGATGAACCACTGCCTAAGGGCCATTGCCCAAGGGCTGAAGGATCCGCAACTGCAGGAGCGTACCGAGGCCCTCATCGAGCGAGAAACTCGCGCCGCTGAGGCGGCTTTGGCCCCCTACCGGCAGCGGCTGGCGGGCAAACGAGTTGTCCTTTATACCGGCGGCGTGAAAAGTTGGTCGATCATCTCTGCTGCCCGAGATCTGGGGATGCAGGTAACGGCCACCAGCACCCGCAAAAGCACCGAAGAAGACAAAGCCCGCATCCGCGAGCTGCTCGGCCAGGATGGCATTCTCTTGGACAAGGGCAGCCCTCAAGAGCTGCTCAAGGTGGTGGAGCGCACGAAAGCGGACTTGCTCATCGCCGGCGGACGCAACCAGTACACCGCCCTCAAGGCCCGCATCCCCTTTCTGGACATCAACCAGGAGCGGCACCACGCTTATGCCGGCTATCGCGGCCTGGTGAACTTGGCGCGGGAAATCGATGCTGCCCTCCACAGTCCCATTTGGGAGCAGTTGCGACGGCCTGCCCCCTGGGAGACCTCAGCAGCAAAGGAGGTGGGAGGATGGCCCAGTTGATTCAAGAACGCAAGCCCCTCAGCGTCAACCCCCTCAAACTCAGCGCTCCGCTGGGGGCGGCCCTGGCCTTTCTGGGGATCAAGGGCTGTCTGCCCCTCTTCCACGGTTCCCAGGGCTGCACGGCCTTTGCCAAAGCGCTGCTGGTACGCCATTTCCGCGAGGCCATTCCCATGTCCACCACTGCCATGTCCGAGGTGGACACCATCTTGGGAGGCGAGGAGAATGTCGAAGCTGCCATTCTCACCTTGGTGGAGAAGGCCCAGCCGGAGCTAATCGGCCTCCTCACTACCGGCCTCACGGAAACCCGCGGCGACGATATGCCGCGCATCCTGCGGGAGCTGCGCCGGCGCCAGCCGCAATTGCAGGATCTGCCCATCGTGTTGGCCTCTACGCCTGACTTTAAAGGATCCCTGCAAGACGGCTATGCCATCGCCGTCAACAGCTTGGTCAGCACCCTGCCGGAATCGCCGTCGGGATCCGTCCGCCCTGCCCAGGTAACGGTGCTGTGCGGGCCTGCCCTCACCCCTGCCGACGCCCAGGAGATCAAAGAAATGGCGGAGGCTTTTGGCCTAGAGCCGATCCTGGTGCCGGATCCCGCGGGTTCCCTGGACGGACACTTGGGCACCGGCTTTAGGGCGACCCCAGACGGCGGCACCACCCTTGAGCAATTGCGCCAGCTCGGGCGTTCCGGCCTCACCATAGCTGTCGGCGAGAGCATGCGCCCTGCCGCTCAGATCCTGGCCCAGCGCTTTGGCACCCCCTATCGGGTTTTCCCCCACCTGACCGGTCTCAAGGCTGTGGATCCCTTTTTGGCAACCTTGGCCGATCACAGCCAGCAGCCGGTGCCCTCTCGCTACCGCCGCCAGCGCAGCCAGGTTCAAGATGCCCTCCTGGATTGCCACTTTTTCTTCGGCAACCAGCGGATTGCCTTGGCCCTAGAAGCCGATCTGCTCTGGGGGTGGGTGGACTGGCTGCTGGATATGGGCTGTCAGATCCAGGCGGCCATCAGTCCCACACCGGATCCCCACTTGACCACCCTTCCCATTGAGGCAGTGCGGGTGGGAGATCTGGGGGATCTGGAGGAGCTAGCACCCGGGGCTGACCTGCTGGTGGGCAACTCCCACGTGGCGCGCCTGGGCAAGCGGCTGGGGATCCCGGTGCATCGGATGGGGATCCCCATCTTCGACCGGCTGGGGGCCAACCACCTCTGTCAGGTGGGCTATCGCGGCACCCTATCCCAACTGTTTGCTGTCGGCAACCTGCTGATGGAGCAGGAGGAAGCCCGTCACCCCAGCCCACCCCAGGTTTCTGGGCATGGATTCTAAGGGATCCAGAGCTTCGAGCTAGATCCCCCTAGCTCCCCTAAACCCTCAAGTTCACGGTTCTAAGGAGAACGCCTATGCAAGTGGCCTTTACAACCCGCGACGGCAAGCACGTCAATGCCCACTTTGGCTGGGCCAACCAGATCGACCTCTACGAAGTCACCCCCGAAGGCTACCGATTTTGTAAGACCCTCACCTTTGGGGGCAACTTGGAGGCAGATGGCAACGAGGACAAGCTGGTGCCCAAGCTGCAGGCTTTGGCCGATGTCACCCTCATCTACGTGGCTGCCATTGGCAGCAGTGCCGCCGCCCGCCTGATCAACCGCCGCATCACCCCCATCAAAGTGCAGTCGGAAGAAGAATCCATCGAGAGCTTGTTGCAGCGCCTGGTAACCACCCTGCACAATCCTCCCCCCTGGCTGCGCAAAGTGCTCTTGGCCGAGCGCGTCAGCAGACCGGAGTCCTCAACTCCAGTTGTGGAGGCTCAGCCATGACCGTCACCCCTCTCTCTCCCTCGACCAGCCCCATCTTGCAAGAGATCGTTCGCCAGATGCGGGCGGCGGATCCCTACGGCACCTACCGCGCCTGGAGTGATGAGTTGCTGCTCAAGCCCTTTGTCGTCACCAAAGCCCAAAAACGCCAGATATCCCTCGAAGGGGAGGTGGATCCCGGGGTGCGGAGCCGCATTCTCATCTACTACCGCGCCATTGCCGCCCTGATTGAAAAGGAAACGGGCCTCCTAGCTCAGGTGGTGCTGGATCTCAACAGCGAAGGCTTTGGTTGGGTGCTGGTCTTCTCGGGGCGGCTGTTGTTGGTGGTCAACACCCTGCGAGACGCCCATCGCTTCGGTTTCGAGTCTCTCGAACAGCTCACTGAAAAAGCTACTGCCCTTATCGACAAAGGGATCCAACTGGCCCGAACCTACCCCGAGGTGGGCCGGCTGTAGCCGCCTGCCTCCCCTTTTGTCTGTGCAGCAATTTCTTTAGCCATCAGGAGTGCCTTGCCCATGTTGAATGAGAGTGACGTTGAGAATGTTGTGAACGGCCTGGATTTCGAGCCCTTTGAACACCTGTCTGCCGACCAGCTCCGCACCGAGATCAAACGACTAAACAGCAAAGCAGGCCAACTGAAAATGGATCTGCACGATCTGGCCGAGGGGCTACCCGACGGGTTCGAGCGACTCCCCGACTTGGCAGCCCGCACCTATGCCCTGTTTGCCCGGCTGCACACCCTCAGACAACGCTTGAAAACCCTGGAGACCTGCCGATGAGTTGGAACCACAACCGCCGTTGGAAAGACTTCCAAGCCCTAGTCAATGCCGAGGATTATTTCGCTTTTTTCGAGCTCCCCTACGATCCGCGGGTGGTCAACGTGAATCGCCTGCATATCTTACGCAAATTCGCTCAGTATCTAGGCCCTCTGGAGTGTTTCCAGGGCAGCGAAGAAGAGCGATTGGAGCAAGCTCGGCAAGCGCTGGAAAAAGCGTACCAAACCTTTCTCACCTCTACTCCGCAGCAGGAGAAGCTATTCCGAGTCTTTCAAGACTACGGTTGTCCAGATGCTGTCGGCGGCTGTGCCGGCTGCAGCTCTTTGGGAGAGCGGGGCGAATGCAGCCCTGGGATCCCTGCCTAAGATCTCTTGTTTACCCCTCGTCAGCTCTCTGGAGACTCCATCATGGCTACCTACACAGTTCACTTGGTTAACCTAAAACGACAGCTTGATACCTATATCTCAGTAGATGAAGATTCAACCATCCTAGAAGCGGCTGAGGATCAAGATGTGGACTTGCCCTCTTCCTGCCGCTCCGGTAGTTGTTCCTCTTGCGTGGCCAAAGTGGTAGAAGGAGAAGTCGATCAATCGGAGCAAACCTTTCTGGATGAGGAGCAAATAGCCAAAGGATTTGTGCTGCTCTGCGTGGCTAAACCTCGCTCCAATTGTACGATTCGCACTCACCAGGAAGCTTACTTGGTTTGATAGATCGCTGCTTCCAAGCTGCTCGCAAATGGACTCGGGCAAGGCTCAAATGGCCTCTTCTAAGATTAGGGATCCCTATATGTTGGCACCGCCCACCGTCCCTAAGATCTCAATAACCATATCTCCTCTCCAACTCATGAAGGTTGGAGAAGAAGGTCGCATCTACCAACTGCGCGGATCCGAAGCTGTTTGCACCCAATTGCAGCAAATGGGTCTCACTCCAGGTACCTATCTCCAGGTTATCCAACGTCACCCTGAGTGGATCCTACTCCTACCCAGTGGCCAACTTTCCCTTCCTGCTCATTTAGCTAAACCCATCTGGGTTTACATGGATCCACGTTGCGCCTTGATGTCTACCCAAGAACCGAATAAGAAAACAATCTTAAATTTGCCAAGAGCCTTCTAAAATGTAGTCTATTTACCCAATTTTTAACCTGTAATGAGGGACACTCAAAGTAAGGGAAGCTCATCTCTTCATAACCTATCTTGATTTGGGAGCAAAGCCATGAACACCTGTTTGTTGCACCTGGGCTCCATCCTTAAAGCTGCTGAAGAGCTTAGCCTTGTGGAAAAGCCTTTCCCCAAGTTGCAACACATCCAACTCTGCACAGGACTAAGCCCAGAGGAAATCGTGCGGGCGCTGGAGCTAGAACCCAATCCCTTGGGTTGGCATCTGGAGCCAAGCCACAACCTGGCCGATGAATCGGCGTATTGGGTGGGCGGACGACCTTGTGTCGGCTTGGTTATTGAGCGTTTTGCCTGACACTTGCTGCAGTTCGGATCCCCAAAAGGCTCTCAAGGGGGAGGAGTAGCCTGCAAAGCCATCTCAAAAGTTCACTGTAAACATTAGAAGTTAAGAGAAAACAAAGCTTTCCAGAAGGTTCACCCTAGACCAAATCTCCCTGGCCTGCCGGGGATCTTTTGAGGTATCTTTCAATCCAGTTCACGAATTGAGGAAACTGACCTTAAACTAAGGTCTCTCGCCGGGCTGCCACGGCTTTGCGAGGAAGGTCTCCATGGCCGGGTTTAGGGTTTTGCAGATGCGATAGCAGGTGTGAACGAGGGAGAGCTACAGGGAAACGTTATGGAGTTTGAGGGCTATGGCTTATCAAATCTCAGGGGATTGTATCGGTTGCAACGCTTGTGTAGATAGCTGTCCTACGAAAGCTATTGTTGTTCAGGATGGGGAATACTGGATTAATCCTCTGTTGTGCAATGACTGCGAAGGTTTCTTCCCAGAACCTCAGTGCGTTAGCCTGTGTCCCGGTTCTGCCCCGCAGCCTTATGAAGCCATGAAGGGGCGCAACCGCACGGTCACGGCCCGCATTCGCAGCAGTCCACCTCTATTTTTGAACGGCCATAGCCAGGCTTTTGCTTCGTCAATTGTGGTCTGGGAAGCTTGCAATTTCCTATCTCAATTTCAATCTCTCAATCTGCAAAAGCAGGGAGATAACCAGGTTTGCTATCAGAAATCTGTTGGCCACAACCAGGGATCTCTGACCCTAACTCTATGTTTGGACGGGATCCCACAAAGTGCTCCGATCGATGTGCGAACTGCCTGTTTGCATCTTATTTTTGCTGCCTATGCCGCCGGGTTGGATAGCCCCTGGAAGGAATCCTTTGTTTTCACCGACTCACAATTGGAGTCCTATTTGGGCTGGGATAAACGTAAAGATCTGAGCAAGATGACCCGTCTCCACCTGTTCATGACCTGGATAGAGCAGCTCTGTCGGATTCAAGTCTCCATCGATTGGCCGGATCAGGGGCGGGTGAAGGGGTTTTCGGTACCGGCTGGCCCTCTGTGGAGGCTGCTCAAGATGCATCGCCACTTTCAAAAAGATGAGCAGGGCTGCAACCATCTGGTGGGCCTGACTTGGGCGATTCAGCCCGGCGAATGGACACGGTACTTTCTCAATCGACAAGGGTGCCGCCAGGGGCAAGCCTTTTATCAGTACAGCAGCCTGCCCCTATCCCTGCTGCAGGCCGTGATGAGCCATTGGCAACACCATGAAGGAGCCATGCGCCTGCTGCTGTGGCTGTTGTTCAAAGTGAGGATGGGGCGGCAACAGCGTCTGACGGTGCCCACCCTGATGCGAGTGGCCTACGGGGAAGAGCGACTGCAGGAAGCTTATCTCAATCTCCAAGAACGCAAACGGCTGGTGCGCACCTTTGAAAGCGATCTGGAGGTTCTCAACCACTACGGCCTCAAGCCGGAGTTCGATCCCCTCACCTATCCTTCTTCCATTCAACCCCTGTGGGCTCGCCTGGAAGCTGTGCCCGAGGATGCGGACGAGGCATTGAACTTTTGGATTGAAGATGCCAACAACGGTGGCTTGCTGACGGCTGCCGGGCCGCGGGGCAAGTGGGGACTTTTGATGCAGGCTCGCATTCAGCGGTTTCATCCGCCCTCCGACTGGCATCGTCGAGTAGTTCAAGAAGCCAGATCCCCAACCCGAGAATCGGGATCTCGGCGGCAGCGTAGGGCAAAGTCTGCGCCTGTTGCAACAGACTCGGATCTCCCTGGCCCTCCCGAAAACCCAAAAGACTTCCCCTCAAGCAAAGCTTTGCGTGGAGCGGATATCTCGGCGGCACGCCAGCAAAAGGGAATCAGCCAGCGGGAATTGGCCCAGAGGCTGGGGCGCAGCCAGAGCTGGGTGCGGGATGTAGAGAATGGGCGGCTTCAGATCAGCCTAAACGATCGCCAGCGCCTTATCAAAGCCCTGTATTTGGATCCCAGGCAACAGCAAGTCTAGGCCAGTCACTCAATTTGCTAATCCACCACTAATCCACGGCGATGACCACATCTGAGGCTTTAATGGCAGCATACGCTTCTTTTCCAACTGCTATACCCAACCGTTCGGCAGAGTGCTTAGAAATAATGGCTGTTATTTCTATGCCTGGTGCAACTTCCAGAACAATTTCGGCATTGACCATGCCCACCTGGAAGCTTTTTACAGTTCCTTTAAACAAGTTGCGAGTGCTGATTTGCATGATTTCTCCTTTGTTGAACAAGCAGAGCAACAGGGGTGTTGACCGAACTGAACAAGAGAGGAGCTTGCCGGATGGTCATTCAACACCGGTTTCAATACTATCAGATGCTTATCGTTGCCTCTGGGGAGGAAGGGCTGCCAATAGTCTAGATTATGTATCTTAAAGATACAAACTGCAACCTCTAATGGTCAAAGTACCGAGCGATTGGTGGATTTTCCTGTTCTGAAAGTCGTCACGGGTCAAAGAAGAATGGCTATGAAACGAAGAACTGCAATGTTATTCCTGGGGATCCTGGCCGCTCTGGCTTTGAGGTGGGGGTCGGCTCCCGGCTTGGCGCAATCTCAGCCCATTTTGGTGGGGGCTGCGGTGAGCTTGCAACCGGCTTTAACGGAAATCGACCGGTTGTTCACCGCCCGCTATCCCGACATCAAGGTTGAGTACAACTTCGCCAATTCCGGCTCTCTCCAGCAACAGGTGGAGCAGGGGGCTCCTTTGGACGTGGTATTTTTCGCAGCCGCCTCTTTTATGGACGCCCTTGCCCAGCAAAACCTGCTGGTGGCAGGATCCCGGCGGGATCTTCTCAGCAATCGCATGGCTCTAATTGTGCCTGCCAATGCCAGAACCAAGGTTCAGGATTTTGCCGACTTGGTGGCGGAAGAGATCCGGGTTCTGTCCATTGGGGATCTGCAGGCCATGCCTGCCGGACGCTATGCCCAGGAAATTCTCACCGAGGCGGGGGTGTTTGAGACGCTGCGGCCCAAGATGGTGTTTGCCAGCACGGTGCGGGAAATTTTGACGGCGGTGGAGCAGGGCAATGCCGACGCCGGGATCCTGTTTACCTCGGATGCTCAGCTTTCAAATCGGGTGCGAGTAGTGGCTACGGCGGATCCCATTACGCCAATTATCTACCCGGTGGCATTGGTGCGCGATACTCCCGCCGGACAGTCTTACTTGGAGTTTTTAACCTCAGAAGAAGCAGCAGAGGTGTTTGTGAAGTACGGCTTTATCCGCCTGTGAGGGATCCCTCTGCAATGGCGCGGATGAGTTACTCCAAATGAGCGACTACGACCTATCCCCGCTTTGGATCTCCCTACGGATTGCCGGCTTGGCCACAGCTATCACCTTTGGGGTGGGGACGCTGGCGGCTTACGGGATGTTGCACTACCGAGGTCGCTGGCGCTCTCTCATCGAGGCCCTCTTGTTGGCGCCGCTGGTGTTGCCGCCCACCATGGTGGGCTTCCTGTTGCTGCTGCTGTTTGGCCGGCGAACCCTTCTGGGACAACTTTTGGCCTCGCTGAACTTGTCGGTCATCTTCACCTGGTATGCCGGGGTGATCACGGCAGCGGTGGTGGCCCTGCCCCTGATGTACCGCACGGCCCTGGGAGCTTTCCAGCAGATCGACCCGACGCTGGTGGCGGCAGCCCGCACCCTGGGAGCAAGTAGGGCCAAGATTTTTACGCGGGTGCTGATCCCACTGGCCTTGCCGGGGATCCTAGCGGGGGTTACCCTCAGTTTTGCTCGCGCTCTGGGGGAGTTTGGCGCCACCTTGATGCTGGCAGGCAACATCCCAGGCCGCACGCAAACCCTGTCCATGGCCATCTTCTTTGCCGTTCAGGCGGGGGATATGCGGGGGGCGGCCATCAGCTCGGCCCTGGTCTTGGGGTTGTCCTTGGGGGTGATGACGGCAGTTAACCTTTGGTTTCAGCGACAGCCCTGGCAGCGACCTCCCTCTCGTCCTCTACAGGTTCTCACCAGAAGGGATCCGGATTTCTCAACTCCGGCCCCTCGCCTCTGGGTGGACATTGACAAGAAGCTGCCCCAGTTTGAGCTGCAGGCGCAACTGAGCTGCGACGGGCGGCCATTAGGACTGCTGGGGGCCTCTGGATCCGGCAAAAGCCTACTTTTGCGCTGCATTGCCGGGATCGAAACCCCGGATGGTGGGCGCATTTTGCTCAACGAGCGGGCGTTGTTTGACGCCGAACAGGGGATCCGGCTGCCTCCGGCTCAGCGACGGGTAGGGGTGATCTTCCAGAACTACGCTCTGTTTCCCCATCTCACCGTCGCCCAGAACATCGCTTTTGGGATCCCTGCGGGCTTGAGCGAAGCGGAAAAACAAGAGCGGATCCAGGCCCAGCTGCGGTTGGTCAAGCTGAAGGGCTGGGAAAACCGCTATCCCACGGAGCTCTCCGGAGGACAGCAGCAGCGGGTGGCCCTGGCGCGAGCCTTGGCTTCTGAGCCGGAGATCTTGCTGCTGGATGAGCCTTTTTCTGCTTTGGATGCCCACCTGCGCAGCCAACTGGAGCAGGAGATGGGGGAAATCCTAGCGGGCTACAAGGGAGTCACGCTTTTGGTAACCCACAACATTGAGGAAGCCTTCCGCCTCTGCGGGGATCTGGCTGTAATGGAGCAGGGGCGAATCATTGCCCAGGGGGACAAGCGTCAGCTATTTGAGGCTCCCCCCTGCCTTAGTGTGGCGCAACTGACGGGTTGCAAAAACATCTCGCGGGCCAAGCTCCTGGGCCCTCAACGGGTGCTGGCCTTGGATTGGGTCTGTGAGCTGCAGGTACAGGGATCCCCAGCGGGAGAATACATCGCCATCCGCGCCCACCACCTCACCTTCCGGCCCGACGGGAAGCTGCCCAACACGTTTCCCGCTTGGCTGGTGAAGTGGAGCGAGACCCCCCACCGGCTGACCCTCTTCTTTAGGCTGGGCGGTCCTCCTGCCCACAGCCAGGACTACCACCTGCAAGCCGAGGTGTGGCGGGAGCGCTGGCGAGAGGTGGAAGGTTGGGGATCCCCGTGGTGGCTGCAGTTGGATCCCCGGCATCTGATGGTGTTTTGAGTCTGGGCTTAACACCCGTCAAGTGGGTTCTTCGCCCAGGCAATAGCCCCGCGGGGTAATCAGCCGGTCTCCATGGCGAAAGGTCTGAGAGTTGCCGATAAAGACCAGGGTGAGCATGTCCACCTCCTCTGGATCCAGCTCCCCCAGGGTGGTAAGGCGGAGAGTTTCGCCAGGGCGGTAGAGGTTGCGGGCCAAAGCCACGGGGGTATGGGCGGGTCGGGCCTGCAGAAAGATCTGTAGAGCCTTGAAGAAGGGATCCACCCGCTGCCGGGAGCGGGGGTTGTAAAGGGCCACCACAAAATCGGCAGCTGCAGCCGCCTGCAGGCGTTTTTCGATCACCGGCCAAGGGGTAAGCAAATCCGAGAGGGAAATGGCGCAGAAGTCGTGCATCAGCGGAGCCCCCAGCCGGGCAGCAGCCGCCTGGAAGGCAGAGATCCCCGGCAGCACCTCCAGAGAAGGGCGGATCCCATCCCAGCCAGAGCGGACCAAGCACTCCAACACTAGCCCCGCCATGCCGTAAATGCCCGCATCCCCCGAAGAAATCACCGCCACCTTCAGCCCCTGCTGCGCCCAAGCGATGGCCTGTTTGGCCCGCTGCAGCTCTTGGGTAATGGGAGAGGCCTCCCGGATTTGGCCGGGGTGCAAAAGGGGATCCACCAGATCCAGATAAAGCTGGTAGCCAACAACCACATCGGCCTGAGTTAAAGCCATACGGGCAGCCAAAGTCAATTGACCCAGATCCCCAGGACCAGTGCCGATGAGCCAGAGGTGGCCGCTGCGAGGGGAATACTCCTGCGCCGCGCGGGCAATGGCCAGGGTGCAGGCCCCTTCGGTTTCTGACGTGAAGACCTGCTTGGGGCAGAGAAGAGTTGCCTTCCCCTCCGCAACGCAAGAGGGCCTCTCAAAAGCTCGGTCACCTCTTCCCCAGATCTGAGCCGCCAAAAGAGCAGCCGCCTCGGCTACGGAGGGAGTGCCCACCGCCTGCCGAACGGCCTCCGAAGGGTGGGGAACCGGGATCCCAGCCAAAGCCTCTGCCGGGAAAAACTCAATGGGCCAGCCATAGGCTTGGGCCAGCTCCAGAAGACCTGGCTCGTTTTGCTTCAGCTCCAAGGTGGCCAAGCCGGCAATGGCCTCGAACGCCAGCCCATGGGCCTGCAGCAGGCGGCGCAGGGATCCCTCTAGCCAAGCGCGGGTGGTGCCCCGCTCGCAGCCCACCCCCACCCACAGCACCCGCGGATGCCAGTGCACTGTCGGGATCCCCGTGGGAGGGGAGAGGTATTCCCCAATCCAGATCTGGGCAACGGGATGGGGAGGAGAGGAGGCCACTAGGGGATGATCTGCCGGCCAAGCTTGTCGCCAAAGCCGCGTGCCGCAGGTCTGGTGAACGGCCACCGGCTCTCCCCGCGTCAAGGCGGCTGCCACCCCGTTCCAATCTCCAGCGCCCCGCCGCCAGCCGTAGGGATCCCCCAGCAAATCCAAAGGCGGGATCCCCAGCCCCTCGGAAGCAGAGGTGAGAACCGGCTGGGCTCCCAAGGTAGCGGCCACCTGCCGCGCCAGGGCATCGGCCCCCCCCACATGTCCCCCGCACAGGCTAATAGCCCAGCGACCGGCTTCGTCCACCACCACCACCGCTGGATCCCGCTGCTTGTCCTGCAAGAGGGGGGCAATGAGCCGCACCACCGACCCTGCGGCCAAGATGAAGAGACAGCCCTGCACCTGGGGCCAGGTTTGGGCAACGGCTTCTGCTAGGGAGCCTGGCGCTGTGGGATCCTTGGGATCCCCGTAAGCCTGCCAGGGGGAGGGCAGCCCCTGCGGGTCAGCTTTGCTCCAGCAGCTCACCTCCTTGCCCAAGAGCGGGATCAGAGAGTTGGCCAACCGGCGGGCGCGCGGGCTGGGGGCAAACAGAGCAAGCTTCATCGAGCGTGGGCCAAGGCCAGGATTCTCCCCGGATCCTATACTGGACATAGAGCCACCCGCGAAGGGACAAGTGCCGATGGTCATCCCACCTGGACTGATGCTGCCCCTAATCCCCCTGGAGGTTTTGCTCTCCACGAAGGGGCTGATGTTTTTGCTGCTATCGGCCTATGGGGGGGCCATGTGGACATTCTTAAGCGGCGCTCCCCGCGTCCACACCATCATCGTGCCGGACTTGGAGCAGGCCAGAGGGTTTTACGAGAAGGTGTTGAAACTGCCGGAAGCGGAGCTGCCCCTGCAGTACTACTACGGCTACGAGCAAAGCATGGTCGGCTACAGCCTAGGATCCGCTTACTTTCCAGGGGATATTGGCCTCAGTCCCCGCTTCGATGCCAAAGCCCGTCCCACCTCTGGGCCCACCCAATTGGATACCCCCGGACTTTGGTACCAACTCTCCGACAATGTTCAATTGCACGTGATCCCTGGCTCTACAGATCCCTATGCGGGGTCCGGTTCCTACGGCAACGCCTCTAGGCCTAGCTCCTCATCTGCTTCTGCTTACGGGACTGTACCGGCAGCGGGCCGCAGCAGCGGCGTTCGCTATCGCCATGTCAGCTATGAGCGGGAGTCCCTTAAGGCCCTTCTGAAGCGAATCAACAAACAAGGGATCCGCAACAGCATTCGCTCCGAGAAGCCCTTCGTCTTTTGGGTGCGGGATCACCAGGGTCAGATTATCGAATTTGCCGAACTGAAAGGCTGACGGGATCCCCTAAGATTGTTAAAGGAAAGCCAAAAGTCGGCGGCGGGGGGATGCCAACGATGAAACGGGTGCTGCTGCTGGTGCTGTGTTTGCTGTGGCTCGGGGTGTGGGGCGGCCAGCCGGCCGTGGCTCTGTCGCGGGCCGAAGACAATCCGGTGGTGAGCGTGCAATCCCCAGCCAAGGACTTCATCACCACCGAGTCGGGATTGCAATACTACGACATCACTCAAGGCAGTGGGCCTTCGCCTCAGCCGGGGCAAACGGTGGTGGTCAACTACGTGGGCAAGCTACAGGATGGCACCATCTTCGATAGCTCCTACAAGCGCAATCAGCCTTTTATCTTCACCTACGGAGTAGGGCAGGTGATCCGTGGCTGGGAGGAAGGGCTGGCCACCATGCGGGTGGGGGGCAAGCGCTACTTGCGCATTCCGCCGGAGTTGGCCTATGGCAGCCGCGGGGCAGGCGGGGTGATCCCCCCCAATGCCACCTTGGATTTTGAAGTGGAGCTCCTGGCCATCCAGTAGATTCAGATCTCGCAGAGACCGAATATCCAGGCGGCATTGGGCTTGTGCAGGAACTCCCTTCCCCGGAACTGTCTTCTTCTTGGCGGCCCAGTTCTCTAGCAGCAGATCCTGCCCTAGAAAAAGCTCGCCTGCGCCAGCATTTTCGCCAGGTGCGGCAGGGGTTGGACAGATCCCTTATCAGTCAAAAGGTAGTGGCTCACTTGGCTTCTTGCCCCCAGCTCTTGGCTGCCAAAACCATCCTGGCTTACGTAGCTTTTGGCTCCGAGGTAGATCTGGGATCCCTGTTTGCCCTTTTTCCAGAGAAGCAGTGGGGGATCCCCCGTTGTCTGCCGCGGCGGCAAATGCAGTGGCACCGCTACCAGCCGGCTGAGCTTGTCCCCAACTGCTGGGGCTTGCTGGAGCCTTCTCCCGGCAGCACAGTTATCGACCCTGGCAAGGCGGATTTGATCCTGGTGCCTGCCCTGGCCTGCGATCGTTGGGGAAGGCGTTTGGGCTATGGCGGCGGCTATTACGACCGCTTTTTGGCCGCTTTGCCGGATCCCAGTGTGCCCAAGTGGGGCATCCTCCCCCAAGCCTGCTTGCTGGAGCAGCCCCTGCCTCAGGATCCTTGGGATCAGCGCCTGGATGGGATCCAAACCGAGGAGAGGTTCTACGAGACGGGGATCCCCTAGACTAAAGAGGGTGGGCCTTGGAGGAAAAACGATGAGCCAAGTTTGGAAGCCGGCGCAGTGGCTAACCCAAAAGCTGCGTCTTGTCTGCATGAGCTTTGGCTGTGTGGCATTGGCGGTGCTCTTGATGGGCTTTGGGGCGATCCCCCTGCAACTGAAGGATCTCCACGTCACCCCCTGTCCCGATACCCCCGAATACACCAACCTGGTGACCAGCAACGGCAACCCCATACCGGCCAGGTGCCTGTTCGTCGAAGGCACAGTGGTCAACCGCTCCAAAAATACCCTGCTGAACGCGGATGTCTTCGGTCGGCTTTACGATGCCAACGGCAACGAGGTTCTGCCGGAGCGTACCCGTCTGGGGGCCATTGCAGAAGTTCCTCCCGGCGAGAGCCCCTTTTCGATTCGCATCTCGGTGCCCATAACCAGCCCCCTGCCCCTCACCCTGGAGCAATTCAAGGCCAGCGGCTTCAGCGGTACCGTGCGTCGTTAACGTCTAAAGCTGGCGGCTGAACTCCACCTGGGTGGGGCGCTCAGGCAAATGGAGCTGGGCAACCACAGGCGGCGTTTGGGCGATCAGCCGGCCCCGGCGGAAGACATACAGGCAAGCCGGTTTCAGGCGAATGGCTTCGACGGCATCGGCGGCCTGGAGCACCACCAGATCGGCGTAGCAGCCGGGTTCCAGGCCGTAGCCTTCCAACCCCAGAATGCGGGCCGGGTTTTCTGTTACCGCCAAAAAACACTGGCGCATCTGCTCATAGCCAGTCAGTTGGGCGGCGTGGATGGCCATGTGGGCCACCTCCAGCATGTTGCCGCTGCCCAAAGGGTACCAGGGATCCATCACACAGTCATGACCAAAGGCCACCGTCAAGCCTGCGGCCATCAGCTCGGGCACCCGGGTCAGCCCCCGTCGCTTGGGGTAGGTATCGTGGCGACCTTGGATGACCATATTGACCAGCGGGTTGGCGATCACCCCCAGCTCTGCCTCGGCCATCAGGGGGATCAGTTTGCTGACGTAGTAGTTGTCCATCGAGTGCATGGAAGTTAGATGGGATCCGGCTACCCGCCCCTGCAAGCCCAGCCGCAGCGTTTCGTAGGCCAAGGTTTCCACATGGCGCGAAAGCGGATCGTCGGTCTCGTCGCAGTGCAGATCCACCCGCAGGCCGCGCGCCGCAGCAATCTCGCACAGGGCCCGCACCGAAGCTGCTCCCTCGGCCATCGTCCGCTCGAAGTGGGGGATCCCGCCCACCACCTCCACCCCCAAATCCAGAGCCTTCTCCAGAAGCTGCACCGCCCCTGGCGAGCGATAGTAGCCATCCTGAGGAAAGGCCACCAGTTGCAAATCCAAGTAGGGAGCCACTTTTTGCTTGACTTCCAGCAGCGCCCGCACCGCCAACAGGTTGGGATCGCACACATCCACATGGGTGCGGATGGCCAGGATCCCACGCGCCACTGCCCAGTCGCAATAGGTCAAGGCCCTCTCTATGACTGCCTCGGGGGTCAACAGCGGCTTCAACTCCCCCCAGAGGGCAATCCCTTCTAGCAAGGTGCCCGACTGGTTGACGCGCGGGATCCCATAGGTGAGGGTGGCATCCATGTGAAAGTGGGCATCCACGAAGGGGGGCGACACCAAGCGGTTGCTGACATCAATTTCTTGGGGGGCAGTGGCTTGTAAGTTGCTTTCCAGAGCCACAATGCGATCCCCCTGGATACCGATATCGATTCCCTTGCGGCCATCCGGCAAATTGGCCCGGCGCAAAATGAGATCCATATGTTGTGGCTATTTGTTTGAACTTAGGATGGAAAGAAGCAACTACAGTTGACTGAATGATAGGCCAAATCAGATAAAGATGTCTTAAATTACCTCAAAGCCCGAATTTAGGAAACCAGTTGATTGGGTTATTGCTCACTTTATAAAAGAAGGCTGTAGTCCCCAACAGCATCCGGTTGTGCAAGATATCAACCAAGTAGTCAGAGGGATAATCTATCGAGAGCTGATTTGAGAGGACTTGGCCCTTACATCCATTCCAACCGTCAGCGAAACTTCGTTGTCCATTACAAACAAGCTCCTTCTCAAAAAATTGTATTTCAGGATACATATTTTCAGGGATCCCCCCCTTAGGATAAGCCGAGCAGTAACCCGATCTCGAAGTAACTTCAACAGAAGCGACTATGGCACGTTTAGAACTCTCCCGGCGGGACTTCTGCCTGCGTTCTGGGGCTTTCGTGGCTGGCTTGATGGGGAGCCGCTGGTTGGTTCGCGATGCCGCGGTGGCTCAAGGAACCAAGCTGAAGGTGGCCGGGGTTTATACGGTTCCCATTGAGCAGCAGTGGGTGAGCCGGATCCATAAAGCCTTGATGACCGCCCAGAAGCGGGGGGATATTGACTATACCTGGTCAGAGTCAGTTTCCAACACCGACTACCCACGGGTGCTGCGTCAGTATGCCGAGAGCGGCGTCCAACTGCTGGTGGGTGAGGTCTTTGGGGTGGAGCGGGAAGCGCGGGAGGTGGCCAAAGACTATCCTAGGGTCAGCTTTTTGATGGGATCCAGCCTCAAGCCGGATCCTGCCCTGAGCAATTTTGCCGTGTTTGACAACTACATCCACGAGCCTTCCTATCTGACGGGAATGGTGGCCGGGGGGCTGACGCGCTCCAAAATTATCGGCATGGTGGGGGGCTATCCCATTCCAGAGGTGAACCGCCTCATGAATGCTTTTATGGCAGGGGCGAGGGAACTGCAGCCGGAGGTGAAGTTTTTGGTCACCTTTATCGGCAGTTGGTTTGATCCCCCCAAAGCCAAAGAGGCGGCTTTTGCCCAAATTGATGCCGGGGCGGATATTCTCTATGCGGAGCGCTTTGGGGTCTCTGATGCTGCTAAGGAGCGGAAGATGTTGGCCATTGGCAATGTGATTGATACCCAGCCGGACTACCCAGAAACGGTGGTGGTCAGCGCCCTGTGGCACATGGAACCCACCATCGACAGAGCCATTGCCGCGGTGAAGGCCGGAGAGTTTAAGGCAGAGGACTACGGGATCTACAGCATGATGAAATATGGGGGATCCAGCCTCTCCGACTGGGGAACCTTCGCCGACAAGGTTCCGGCTGAACTGAAAGCTAAGGTGATGCAGAGGCAGGCAGAGATTCTGGCAGGGTCTTTTGTTGTAGCCATCGATGACAGCGAACCCAAGTCCACCCTCTGACGCGCCTTTGGCTCTGAAGGTGGTGGGCATCACCAAGCGCTTTGGCGCTCTGCTGGCCAACGACCAGATTGATCTTGAGCTGCGGGCCGGGGAGATTCTGGCCATCTTGGGGGAAAATGGGGCGGGCAAAACGACACTGATGAACATCCTGTTTGGGCACTATGTTCCCGATCAGGGTCAGGTGTGGGTGTTTGGTCGGCCCCTCAAGCTGGGATCCCCGGCGGCTGCCCTGGCGGCAGGGATAGGCATGGTGCATCAGCATGTGGTCTTGGCCGATAATCTGTCGGTGCTGGACAACATTCTTCTGGGCACTCAGCCCCTGTGGCACCTGTGGTCTCGGCGGCGAGAGGGACGGCGGCGCATCCAAAAGCTGGCCGAGGAATTGGGGTTGGCCGTGGATCCCGAGGCCCTGGTGGGATCCCTGACCTTAGGGGAGCGGCAGCGGGTGGAGATCCTCAAGGTGCTGTATCGAGGGGCGCGGATCCTGATTTTGGATGAGCCTACGGCGGTGTTGACCCCACCGGAAATTGAGCCGTTTTTTCACACCCTACGGCAGATGGCCGGTCGCGGGCTGGGGATCCTGCTGATTTCCCACAAGCTCCAGGAGGTGATGCGCATCAGTGACCGGGTGATGGTGCTGCGCTCAGGGCGGGTGGTGATGGCGGGCAAGACGGCTGAGATCCATCCCACAGCTCTGGCGGAAGCGATGGTGGGGCAGCGGTTGGCGGCGGTGGTCAAAGCCCCTTTGTCTCCGGGGGAGACGGTCTTAGAGTTGCAGCAGGTCTCCTGTCGGGTGGGGCAGCAGCATCTGGAGCAGGTTTCTTTGACGGTGCGGCGTCACGAAATCGTGGGTATTGCTGGGGTGGCGGGCAATGGGCAATCCGTCCTGGCAGATCTGATCTGCGGGGTGATCCGGCCCCACCAAGGTCATCTGCATCTGTATGGCCGAGTCCTGCGGCTGATCTCTCCTGCTGAGATGGTGCGGCAAGGCATGGCTCGGATCCCGGAAGACCGCCACAAGACCGGACTGATCGGTTCCCTTAGCCTGTGGGAGAATTGGGTGATCGAGCGCTATCGGGATCCCGAATTCTCGCGGTGGGGGATCCTGCGTCACCGGCAAATCTATCAGCAGGCTCACACCTGGCTACAGACCTACGATGTGCGGGGGCTCCAGAGGGGGGATCCGCGGCAGGCGCTCCAGATGCCAGTGCAACTGCTGTCCGGCGGAAATATGCAAAAAGTGATCCTCTCGCGGGAGCTGTGTCGGGATCCCCAGGTGATTGTGGCTCACCAACCGACGCGGGGACTGGATCTGGGGGCTGTGGCCTATGTGCATGCCCAACTTCTGGCAGCAGCCCGGGCTGGAGCCGGGATCCTGCTCATTTCCGAAGACCTGGATGAATTGCTGAGTTTAGCGGATCGAGTGGCGGTGCTCTATCGCGGTCGGCTTTCCTCGGCAGTCCCGACCCAAACCACAACGGTGACCGCCTTGGGGTTGCGTATGGCCGGGCAGGAGGTGGCCGATGCGTGTTGAACCTCGTTCCACTGTGCCCCTTTGGCTGATCCTGAGTGCGCCGATGGCAGCCATTGTCCTGGCTTTCCTCTCCTGTAGCCTGCTGATCCTGTGGACGGGATCCCCGGTTTTGGCAGCCTATGGAGCTTTGCTGCGGGGAGCGGTGGGATCCCCCTTTGCCCTAAGCGAGACCTTGACTCGGGCCGTTCCTCTGATCCTGACGGGATTGGCGGTGGCGGTGTGTTTTCGGGCCAAGTTGTGGAACATCGGTGCGGAAGGCCAGTTTTATGGCGGGGCTCTGGTTGCCAGCCTCTTGGGCACCGGTGGGCTTTTGCTGCCGCGCCCATGGTTGGTGTTGGTGCTGCTGCTGGCGGGCTGGATTGCTGGAGGGCTGCTGCTGTGGATCCCGGCCTGGCTCAAGACCCAGTTCCAGGTGGACGAAGTGGTGACCACCCTGCTGCTCAATTTTGTCATTCTTCTTGGGATCAGCTATCTCCTGGAAGGCCCCCTCAAAGATCCTCTGGCTCTGGGTTGGCCCCAAGGTCGTGCCCTTGTGGATGCTGCCCTACTGCCGCGGCTGATCCCCCGCAGTCGTCTCCACGCCGGTTTAATCATCGCCCTGCTTGCTGCCCTGGGGGTGTGGGGGCTGGAGCAGTTCACCGTTTGGGGCCTAGAAATGCGAGCCGTAGGCGCGAACCCGGAAGCGGCCAGGTTTCTCGGCATCCCAGTCCGGAGAGTTATTTTATATACCTCACTGCTGGGAGGGGGGCTGGCAGGCTTGGCGGGAGCTTGTGAACTTCTCGGGCTCAAGGGCTATCTCACCTTGGATTTATCCCCGGGCTTTGGCTACACCGGCATTGTTGTTGCCCTGTTGGCCCAACTGCATCCCTTGGGGGTGGTGGGGGCGGCGGTCTTCATTGCCGGAGTTTATGTAGGGGCGGATACCATGGGGCGTAGCTTGGGCGTTCCCACCTATCTTGCCGATGTCATTGTTGCTGCTGCCCTGCTGTGGATGTTGGTCTGCATGGGATTGGCCCGTTATCGTCTGCGCTGGGACTGAGCACCCGTGTCTGCACTCCTGAGTCTAATCAGCTTAATCAGCACCACCAGCTTTTGGGTGGCCACCCTGCGCATTGCCACTCCCTTGCTCTTTGGCACTTTGGGCGAAGTCCTCTGTGAGCGGGCCGGCGTTCTCAATTTGGGCATCGAAGGGATCATGACCCTGGGGGCCATGACCGGTTGGCTGGTGGTCTATCAGGGATCCGGATTGTGGTGGGGCGTAGCCTTTGCTGCCGTCCTCGGTGCAGGTGTGGGCTTGATTCACAGCCTGTTGACCGTCCGCCTTGGGGTTTCCCAGCACGTCACCGGCATTGGCATTACCCTCTTGACCATCAATGCTGCCTATTTTGTCTATCGCATGGCCCTGCCCCAGGTCACCTCTCCCCCCAAAATCGTCCCCTTCAGTCCTTGGCCGATCCCCGGTCTCTCCAGCCTGCCCTTTCTGGGAGAAACCCTGTTTACCCAGCCGCCCCTCACCTACCTCGGCCTTCTCCTGGTGCCCCTCATGGCCTACATCCTCTACCGAACTCCGCTGGGCCTGGCCGTGCGCATGGTTGGAGAAAATCCCCAGGCTGCCGCTTCCCAGGGGATCCCGGTCTATGCCGTTCGTACCGGAGCGGTGATGGTGGGCAGCGCTCTTATGGCCGTGGCCGGTGCTTTTTTAACCCTCTCTGCGTTCGATGCGTTTTTCTTCAATATCGTCAATGGGCGGGGGTGGATTTGCATTGCTCTGGTGGTTTTTGCCGCTTGGGATCCCTGGCGAGCCTTGGCAGGGGCATTGTTGTTTGCTGGATTTGATGCCTTGCAATTACGCCTTCAGCAGCTTTGGGGCAGCCGGATCCCCTATCAGTTTTTCTTAATGTTGCCCTATCTGCTCAGTATTATGGCGTTGATTTTGGTCTCTCGCCGTGCCAAAGCGCCCCGCGCCCTTTTAATCCCCTTTCGCCCTGAAGAACGGATTTGACTACTGGACTTTCAAGAAGCCGAAAATTACTCCTATTGAGCCTTTGCCCTTGCCCCAGAAGCCTGTATGTCTTACGTCAAGACGATTGTCTGTTTCGCCAACTCCAGAAAAATGGCCGGTCGCTGTATTGCCGGCAAGGAATGGCAGAACGGAGAGCCAGGAGAATGGGTGCGTCCTGTCAGCAGCCGCCCGTCACATGAGGTCTCTGAACATGAGAGGTACTACGAGAGCGGTGGCGACCCAGAACTTCTTGATATTCTCTGTGTCTCTTGTGATACACCTCAGCCACTACCTCACCAGAGGGAGAACCACGTTATCAATCCAAAGCACCGCTGGAAAAAAGTTGGCCACCTGCCTTGGGAGGATATCAACAGTTGGCTAGACAACCCTGAGAATCTCTGGGGCACTGGCGAGAGCAGCTATGCTGGGTGGAACAACCGGTTAAGTGTCGGGCGAGAAAGCGGAGTTTCTCTTTACCTTGTACCGGTCGAGCATTTGCGTCTGTTGGTTGGTTACAAGGCACCAGGATACCCGAATTCTAAGCGTAGAGTGCGCGGCGAGTTTGTATACAAGGGAGTAAAATACTGCATGGATGTTACCGATCCTGTGATTGAACGGGATTTCCTAATGGGCGAAGACGGTCAATATGACATCCCCGATCCGGTGCTGTGTGTTAGCCTTAGCGATCCCTACTTGGGCTATTACTACAAGCTGATAGCGGCTGTTCTCTACTCAGGTCGACTCATATGAAATCAGAGATCTACACGATTGGTCACTCAAACCACGAGATTGATTTTTTCATAGACTTACTGCGCCAGTACAACATCACCGGTATTGGCGACGTTCGCTCACGTCCATATAGCCGTTACGTCCCTCAATATTCACAAGAAAAGTTGAAAAGTGCTTTAGCGGCAGCAGGTATTGCTTACGTCTTTCTGGGCAAAGAATTGGGAGGACGTAGCGAAAATCCGAGCTGCTATGATCAGGGTAGGATTCAGTATGAACGACTGGCAAATGAGCCAGCCTTCCTCGAAGGGATCGACCGTCTGATCCAAGGTTCTAGTCGGTATCGGATCGCACTGATGTGTGCTGAGAAAGACCCTATTGAATGTCATAGATCGTTGCTGGTGGCGCGTAAACTTTTTCAAAGTGGGATTCCGGTCAACCACATCTTGGCCAATGGCTCTTTGGAGACTCATGAGGCTCTAGAATCTCGTCTTCTTGCCCTTTGCAAACTTCCAGAGGGGGACTTGTTTAGAAGTCGGGAAGAGTGTATAGCCGAAGCCTATCTCATTCAAGGCAGGCGTGTCGCCTATCGAGATGAGAAAATGTCAAAAAATGATGAGCGGAGCGCGAGGCCATGAAGATATTTACGATAGGGTTTACGAAGAAAAGTGCAGAGCAATTTTTTAATCGCTTAAAACAGCCTGGTCTGGTTCGAGTTGTTGATACTCGACTTAATAACACCTCGCAACTGGCGGGATTCACGAAAAAGAATGACCTAGAGTTCTTCCTTCACGAGATCTGTAAGCTTGGATACATTCATTTGCCAGAATTGGCACCGACCCAAGAAATTCTTGATGCTTATAAAGCTAGTGGTGACTGGTCTAATTATGAGAGACAGTTTTTGTCGTTGATGGCCGAGCGTCGTATCGAAGATCAAGTGGATAAAAGTATTCTCGATGGAGGATGTCTGCTTTGTAGTGAAGCTACACCTGAGCACTGTCATCGTAGGCTGGTTGCTGAATATTTGCGCAGAAAATGGGGTGATGTTGAAATCGTGCATCTATGATAACTAAGAGCTGGCACTACGGCTTTTTCCGATTTATGCAGCTATTCCAAGTCGCAGCAGGATTCCGGCAACACGGAGCGAAAGGGATCCCTGACTGCCCAACCGATTTGGAAACTCTCTCACCGACAGCAAGCTCAATACAGGGATCCCAGCTTGGGCAGATCCAACACATTGACATCTTTGGGGTTGACCTTGAGCAGATGATGGGCGAGCAGGAAGCCTGTGATCGTCTGGGTTTGGCTGCCCCATGCGTACCTCGGTTGGGTCATGGAAGTATTCCGCCTACTTTTGTTCGAGAATGACCTTGGTTTGAATGTTGCACCCGTTGCTGATGACATCGCCGTACTGTTGCCCCCGCAACACTGGGCCAGTGTTTGCCACCGTTGCTTTTGGATCCCAAGTTCCTGCGGGCAGCTAGCGTGTATGGTAGATGAAAGCTTGTTTTTGGGTCTTTCCCCGTCCCCATGCCCAGGGCTAGCACCTCTCGCCATCAGACCGACCCCCGCTTCAGCTCTGCTATCGCTCCACGACGCTTTCCCGAACAGGCCAAAGGGTTAAAGCCCCACCAACAAAAGCAACTGCAACGGCTTTACCAACTGCGCCTACCCCCCAACCGCCTGGTGACGGTGGAGTTTGCCCAACGGCTGGGATCCCTGACCCAAGAGTTGGAAGGCCGGCCCATCAGCGTTTACCTCAACCGGCGCGGCCAGGTGATCCGCGTAGGGGTGGGATCCCCTTTTGAAACCCAGATTCCCGCTTGGGAATTGCCCCGCCAGGGGGCCGAGCGCCTATCCGGGATCCGCTGCATCACCACCCAAATGGGGGAGGGGGGCCCCGGTCAAAAAGCGCTGACGGCCATGGCTTTGCAGCGTTTGGATGCCCTCATCACCCTTTCCGTGTCCAAGTCAGGAGGGCACCGACGCCGGGGAGGAGCGGCTACGGGCTTTGTTCACCGGGCCTATCTGGCCCATCTGCTGCCGGAGGGAGAGCGCCGTTGGCAGGTTTCTGAGCCTTTGCCTTTGGGGATCCTGGCAGAACAGGATCTGCAGGAGCTGGTGGCGGAGCTGGAGGATGGGTTTCGGCGCCAGTTGACCGCCCGCCAGGTGGATCTGGATCAGGATCGGGCCATCCTGGTGGGGCTGCAGGAGTCCGGGCAGAGCTACGAGGATCTCATGGATGGGTTGGCGGAGCTGAGCCGCCTGGTGGAAAGCGCCGGCGGACAGGTGCTGCAAGCCCTCTGGCAGAGGCGGGAAGGCCCCAATTCGGCCACGGTAATCGGATCCGGTAAGGTGCAAGAGCTGGCTCTGCTGGTCCAGGATCTGGGCGCTAACTTGGTGGTGTTCGACCGGGAACTTACCCCCAGCCAGGTGCGCACCTTGGAAGAGGCGGTGGGGGTGCGGGTGGTGGATCGCAGCGAGGTGATCCTGGATATTTTTGCCCAGCGGGCCAGAACCCGGGCCGGAAAATTGCAGGTGGAGCTGGCGCAACTGCAGTATTTGCTACCTCGCTTGGCCGGTCGAGGGCGCACCATGTCGCGGCTAGGTGGGGGCATCGGCACCCGTGGCCCTGGGGAAACCCAACTGGAAATGGAGCGGCGGGCCATCCAGCGGCGCATCAGCAAGCTGCGGCAAGAGGTGGAAGAGCTGCGCCGCCACCGCCAGCGGCTGCGCCAACGGCGCGAGGGATCCCAAATTCCTGTGGTGGCCCTGGTGGGCTACACCAACGCCGGCAAGTCCAGCCTTCTCAACGCCCTCACCCATGCTGAGGTGTACGCCGCCGACCAGCTCTTTGCCACCTTGGATCCCACCACGCGGCGGCTGGAGCTGCCCGACCAGCAGGCGGTGCTGCTGACCGACACGGTGGGATTTCTAACCGAATTGCCAGACCAACTGGTGGATGCCTTTCAAGCCACCCTGGAAGAGGTGACGGAAGCCGATGCCCTACTACATGTGGTGGATCTGTCTCACCCCAACTGGGAAGGACAGATCGAGGCGGTGGAAACCTTGCTGGACAAGCTGCCCTTGGCCACTGGTCCCCGCCAGCTGGTGTTCAACAAAATCGACCGCCTCGACCCCGAATGGGTGGAAGACGTCCGCCTGCTCTACCCCAAAGCCCTGTTTGTTTCCGCCACCACCGGCCAAAACCTGGATCAGTTGCGCCACACCCTGGCCCAATTTGCTGCAGTTCTAAGCCCCAACCCCTTCGATAGTCAGGAACCCAGAGATCCCTAGAAGCATTCCATAAGGATTTCGCAACTTGCAAATTGCATTTATACCCCCTGTCAACATAAACATTCGGTTACATTGAGATCGAGATTGTGACCCGACTTAAAGTTAGGGAGAGAACATGGCCACCACTGCAGTTGCACCTCAAGTCGCACCTCGCCTGGCCCAGCCCCATCTGACGCTGCAAACTCTGCCCATCGGGGCCGACACCCTTGCCATTCGCTCCCAAGATTGGGATCGGGATCGATTTGATATCGAATTTGCTCTGGAAAATGGCACCACCTACAACTCCTTCTTGATTCGCGGCGAGAAGGTGGCCCTCATCGACACCTCCCACGAGAAGTTTCGCCAGTTGTACCTGGATTGCCTGCAAGGGATCCTAGATCCTGCCCAGATCGACTACCTGGTGGTCAGCCACACCGAGCCAGATCACAGCGGCCTGGTTGGGGATCTGCTGGAGCTGGCGCCCCAGATGACGGTGGTGGCCTCCAAGGTGGCGGTGCAATTTCTGGAAGATCTGGTGCATCGGCCCTTCCAGCGGCTGGTGGTGAAACAGGGAGATCGCTTGGATCTGGGCAAGGGGCATGTCCTGGAATTTATCTCTGCCCCCAACTTGCACTGGCCCGACACCATCCTCACCTACGACCACGGCACCCAGATCCTCTACACCTGCGACGTGTTTGGGATGCACTACTGCGACGACTTTGCCTGGGATGAGCATCCCCATCTGCTGCAGGCGGACTTTAAGCTCTACTACGACTGCCTCATGGGGCCCAACGCCCGCTCGGTGTTGTCTGCCCTGAAGCGCATGGAAGCCTTGCCTCCCATCGCTGCCATTGCTACCGGCCACGGCCCCCTGCTGCGCCATCACCTGTCCGACTGGGTGGGGCAATATCGCACCTGGAGCCTGGAGCAGGCCAAAGCCGAGCGCCTGGTGGCAGTGTTCTACCTGTCCGGCTATGGCCAGGCGGAAACCTTGGCTCAAGCCATTGCCCGTGGGATCCAAAAAACCGGCATCCAGGTGGAGCTGGCAGATTTGCGGCTGGTGGATGCCCACGAGGTGCGGGAGCTGATGAGCTTGGCCGCCGGTGTGGTGATAGGCATGCCGCCCCAATCAGGGCCTGAGGCCGCCACCACTCAAGTGCTGCTGAAAACCCTGCTGGCCTCTGCCCACAGCAAGCAGGGCTTTGGCCTGTTCGAGTCAGGGGGGGAAGACGACGAGTCGGTGTACCTCTGCCGCAACACCCTGCAGGAGATCGGCGCCAAAGAGGTGTTTGCCCCCATTCTGCTCAAGCAGCCTGCTGGCGAGGCCCTGCTGCAACTGGCCGAAGAAGCAGGTACCGACCTGGGGCAGTGGCTGACCCGGGATCGCAGCATTCAGCAGATGAAAGCCTTGGATGCCGACCTGGATCGCGCCCTGGGCCGCATTAGCAATGGCCTCTACATCATCACTGCCCGCAAAGGGCAAGCCACCAGCGCTATGCTCGCCTCCTGGGTAGCCCAAGCCAGCACCGATCCGCCAGGGATCAGCATTGCGGTGGCCAAGGATCGGGCCATCGAATCCTTCCTGCAGGTGGGAGATACCTTCGTGTTAAATGTGCTGCAAGAAGGCCATTACCAACCCTTGATGCGCCACTTCCTGAAGCGATTTCCACCGGGAGCCGACCGCTTTGCCGGGATCAAGACCTACCCTGCTGCCAACGGATCCCCCATCTTGGCCGATGCTTTGGCCTACCTGGAGTGCCGCGTGGTGAGCCGCCTGGAAACCAGCGATCACTGGGTGGTGTACAGCACCTTGGAAGCCGGTCGGGTCTCCAGCCCAGAGGGCCTCACCGCCATCCACCACCGCAAGGTGGGGAATCATTACTGATTGAGGCGTGAGCAGTGAGAAGGGAGAAGTGAGAGATGATCCCTCACCTCCAGCCCTTCTCCCTGGGGAAGCTGGGATCCCTGTAGCGAACAGACTCACAAATTCAATAGGACTGCCGATAGACCAACCCACTGGGATGTAGGAAAAAAGGGCTGTCTTCTCCCAGGCGGATCCCGATCTGCTCCAGCTGTTCCCCTTGGCGGGTCGCAGGCCCTAAGGGCAGCCCCTCTGTTCCCTGTTGAATCCTTTGGGATCCCTGCTGGGCTGGCCGATAAGGGACGCTGCCCAAACCCGAAGAGAGGGGATCTGAGGGGGCATACCTCTGTCGCCAGCGCTGGTAGGGGCTGACCGGTTCGGGAAAATGTTGCGTAGCGATAACCTCTGCCTTGTCGAGTGCAGTAGCAGTGTGGAGCACTTTCTGGGCTGTCGAGAGAGTAGAGGCAAGTGTTGACGATTCTGACAACTGCAACTGTGAAGAGGGCGAAAGGACGACCACCGGGCATGGCTCAGCTTGTGCCCAAGCCCCCGGCGCAAAAACCCAGGCAAGCCAGCAAAAGAAGATGGCACGCCGCACGGGAAGATCCCTCCATAAGCTCAACCCAGCCGCTTCTCAGGCCATTTTCTGAAGAGGCAGGACTGAGAGCGCAGCTCCCATCTTGCCCATGCCAATTTGCAGGCCGAGTGACCGGGATCCCCTTGGCTGGGTGATCTGGATCAGCAGACCCACTCTTGACCCAAAAGTGCTGCGAGGCCCCCAGCTCATCCGCACCGCTAGAGCAACTGACTATAGGGGTGTATGGTCATTTCAATTCAAACTTCGATTCAAACTAGGACATTGCACCCACACCTCAAACAGTGAATGATTGAATGCACGAGGCCAGAAGGCTTTTCAAGGACTCCGTCCCGCTGGCGCGATCGGTAGTCCAGGCGTCTCACCCTAAACTGAAACGACCATAAAGCGCGGTGTCCCAAGCGAGATTTCAGCGGCAGGGCAGTCAACTGCTGAAAAAATGTGCTTTGAGTGCCAAAGTTTTGGCTTGTTTCCGCGAACGGTGCCCAAGGGCAAGGAGCATGTCATGAAACCGCGGATTTGCCAGGATGATCTGCACTGCTGACCCGTATATAGGCGTGCCAAGCCAAGTCCAGCAGGCCATCCAACACCGCTGCAGCCACTGCCGGGCCTCCTTTGCGTCCCTCAGTGCGGATGTGGGGCACCATGGAATCGGCTAGCTCCTGCTTGGCTTGCACCACGTTCACAAACCCAGCCGGCGTGGCGATGACCAGAGCAGGGGCCACCTCCTTCTTTCTAATCAGCTGCACCAAGGTGGAGAGGGCAGTCTGGGATTGGCCAATCACAAAGATCGCCTCAGGGTAGCGTTGGGCCAGGGTTTCCAAGCCCCAAGCGGAGCGGGTCTTGTCCCTTTGGGGACGGGTAATCGCTTCGCTGCCGCAGTAGATGGGGTTGGAAAAGGTGTTCTGAACAGCCCAGGCAATGCCCACCTGTACCATCGGCTCATCGACCACAATGGTGGTACGCGCTGCCAAGGCCGCCGCCCCAGCCTGTAAGGCTTCGTTACCAAAACGGATGAGGTTCAAGTACTCAAAGTCGGCAGTAGCATAAATAACCCGACGAACCACCTCATACTCAGCAGGAGAAAGCTCGTGCTTGCCCACCTCCTGGTCGATGATCATCAAACTCTCTGCATCGGTTACGTGCCACTCCATCGATCCCAGACCCCGCCCGCCGTTTATCCTCAGTAATGACAGGATTGTACCTGCAGAGGCTCCAATGGGTGGGAAAAACCATCGCTCAACCTGGGGGCCAGCCCATCCCCCGACCGCCCAGAACGTGAATGTGGAGATGAAAGACGGTTTGCCCGCCGTCTTCTCCTTCGTTGATCACCAATCGGTAGCCTTTATTTAAACCTGCCTCGGCAGCCACCCGCTGAGCGGTCAGCAGGAGATGTCCCAGCAATGCCTCATGTTCGGGCTTGGCCTGGGAAATGCCGGGGATGGGCTCTTTGGGCACCACCAAAATGTGGACAGGGGCTTGGGGGGCAATATCTTTGAAGGCCAGGGCTCTATCGTCTTCGTAAACGATTTGTGCAGGGATCTCCCTGCGAATAATCTTGCCGAAAACTGTGTCGCTCATGGGTGCTCACAAATTAGTTCTGCCCTTAGCCTACCTGCTAACCGCACATTCTCCCACCCAGGTGGCGAGAGTGGCGCTCGGCACCTACTGCTTCAGCAGCCATTCAAATTCCTGCCGCAGTGATTGAATATGCCCCACTCGCGAGACCAACAGCGCATCTCGCCCAGCATCGCGAAAACGAGAGCGCCACATACTGACCAAATCGGGGTTGCTGCACCAAAAGCGGATAACAGCGTCGACCAACTGATCCAAGTCCCAGCCGCGCCGGGCCGGCACTTCCTCCAGGGATCCCAGTAACGCATCGAGGGTGCAGGAGCTGGTACCCAGGTATTCCACCCCACAGGGCCGCTGGGCCAGCTTCTGTTGCTGATGAAAGAACTGTAGAGCAGGGGCGATGCCGATGATCTCGAAGGTGTAAACCATGTTGCTCCGCAACGCTGACGCGACTGGGCTCAGTCCTAACTTTTTGCGAAAATAAGGGTTCTCAAAAAATGGGGTTCAGCAGTCTCTCGACCGGTTTGAAGTCGGGATCCCTTCCCAACTGCCGTCGATCTCTGATTAGGCATTGATTATACCCAACTTGGGCAAGCTGCCAAGCCGGAAAAAACGCTGCCCTGCTGACGCGAGCGGCAGATAGAGACCTTATTGAGGGATCACGGCGACAGCGCTATTGCCTTGGTGTCCGGTGCATTTAGCTAGACCGCCGGGGAGCCCCGCCCTCTGTGCATCAGCGTGAGTGCGGGAGTATGTCACTGCTGCAGGGATCCTATCCAAGTTGGTATTGTGTCTTGGGTCTTTTCTTGAGTGGGGGGGAGTTGAAACTGAATGCGCGGCTGCCCTACCCCATACGTGAGGGTGTAGCTCCACTGCAGGCAGCGCAGCCACAGGCGGGGGTAACGCGCTTCTAGCCAGGGCTGCAGGCGACGCAGCAGATTTGGAAGCCAGCCCCTGAGCAAAGCAGAGGTCAAGGCCAGGCCGGTATAGCTGAGGTAGGTGGGTAGCCACTGGGCAAAGCCTTTGGCCCCTACGGCCTCCCAGATCCACAGCAGCAGCCGTGGGTTTTGCAGGGCAGCTTTGATGGCCATGCGGTTAAACGCCAGCCAGCCGGCCCGGTCTTTGATGAAATCGTCCACCACCTCCGGCGGCTCGGTGGCGAGAATGCCGAAAAAGCTGTTGAGGGTGGCATTGATGCGCTCGGGGGGCAGCACCTTGCCGGTGGGCACCATCATCCCCCGCGAGAAGAGCCAGGTGACGGCCGAGTTGCCCTGGTAGGCCCGGATCTGGGCTAAGTCCGCCGCCCTGAGCAGGTCGTGGCGCAGCGCCGTATCCAGCAGATCGCACAGGCGGGGGCAATTGCGCACCAGGGATCCAAACCCGGTAAAGCTAAGGGGCGATTGCATGGCTGCCGCATCCCCAATAAGCAGCACCCGGTCAAACTCCGTCCCGCTGCCGCCAACAGGGTGCCGGTGCTGGCCAAATCGTCCGGGGATATAGCCGAAGGTCGCTTTTTTCCACTGCAAGCGCTCTGGGTCGCAGCGGCGGTATTCCGGCAGAATAGTGAAAAAATCTTCGTACAGTTCCAGCAGGGATCCGGGGTTTTCTGGATGCACCTGGTGGTAGTGGAACAGATAAAAGGTAAGATCTTCGCCTGGCCCGGGGAACAGCTCCCAAATGAGTTGCCGACCGCGGCTGATGTCCCCATGGCTGGCCAGAATGTCCCCAAACTGGGGATCCCATACCCCTGGCTCAAACCCCCCCGCAATGGTAGCCCCCACCGTGGGGCAGACGCTATCAAAAGCCCGATGGCGGTAAAGCTGCTGGGCAATGGGAGAGACTGTTCCCATAGCATCCACCACAAGGCGGGATCCCAGCCGAAACTCCTCGCCGGTGGGCAAATCCTTCAAAACCAGCGTGACGCCTTGTTCGCCAACATAGGCCCGCTGAAACTCGGTGCGCTCGTAGATAGCTCCCCCGCAGGAAGTGAGAATTTGGCCACAGAGCTGCAATAGCTTTTCCGCGTCAATGGCCAGATTGAGTACCGTCGGCGTGTGCAAAACGGGAGCGCGAACCGGGCTATTGCCGTCAAAAAACTTGTTGAACCCATCCGTGTATTCCCGCAGGATCAAGCTCTCCATCTGCTCGGCGCTCAAAAGGCCCAAATCCACCAGGGTTTGCAGCTCCCGCCGGGAGATGTTCCACTCGCGGTTCATGCGGCCAAAAGGGAGTCGCTCCACCAAGGCCACGCGGTAGCCCAAGCGAGCCATGGCCGCTCCATAGATGGCTCCCAGCGCTCCCCCCACGATGGCCAGATCCCACTCCACCGGGGCCGGCTCAGGGGCAGGCTGGCGAAACAATACTGGCTGAGCAGAGCGGTGGGCTGCGTGGCAATGTTGTACTTCTTCCCGCCAGCGCTTTTCCCACCAGTACACCCGCTGTAGGTCGAACTCGCCATTGGGGATCCGCCGAAAATACTTCACCGTTTGCGGGTAGAAAGGCTCAAGCTGATCGAAGATGGATCCCCGGTTCAGGTCGATCTGGGGCAACTGCGGGTAGCGGTGGGGAAATTGGCTTTGAATGGCCTGTTCCAGCTCTCCCAGCCAGCGAGCTTGGCGGGGGAAGGGCTGTTCCGACCACTGGAACACCTTGAGATAGGTAGTGTTCAGCCCCGACCACAAGAAAAGGGCCAGCTCAGCGCCGGATCCCTGTAGGCGCAGGCCCGTGGGGGTAAGAACCTTCTGGCTGCCTTGGGGCAGGGGGATACACTCCTGTAGCCAGCGCAGCACTTGAGCACTATCGGGGCAAGGGATCTCGCGGTAGTAAAGGGAAGTAAGCACGGCGCCGAGATAAGAAACCGAGCAAATCTTTACCCATTGTGACATGAGGGGATCCCTCCCTTTGCCGATCCCAGGGATCACCCTCTACCCAGTTGTTCCCCCCAGCTGCAGATCGGCAGGGGTATTGCAATTGGTGAGCATCCTCTCAAGAGACTCCGTCCCGCTGTCGGGAACGGTCAGGGGCAGGATGGCTGTTGGCACCTGGGACAACCAGCCCTGAAAGGATCTTCCTCCTGCCTGCAAGAAACTCTCCAGAGAACCTAGCTGCGCCAGGCGATAGAAGCCACACAGGGGCTCCCAGCCCCGCTGACTTTTGGGCAGGGCGGCCACCGTCTGAGGGGGCAGGGTGGCAAGGCGCTGTCGCCAATCCCCAAGAACCTGCTCCTGCAAGCAGGGCAGATCGCAGGCCAGCAGCAGGATCCACTCCGGGGGAGCAGCCAAGGTTTGTAGCCGCCGGATCCCCTCTTGAAAGGCCAGCAGCGGGCCTCGGTGTTGCTCCGCAATGCTGTCCCGACCACGTGGGTCTTGCCCGACCAGGGGGGGAACGTTTTCCCGCCAGAGGTGCCAACCGGGATCCACCACCGGCGCATAGCGCTCCGGCCAGGGGGTGAGGATGTAAACCGCGTCGGCGCAGGCTGCTGCCACCTGAGCCACCCGTCGCAGCAGGGGGATCCCATCCCAAAGCACCAAGGCTTTGTCGGATCCCATGCGGCGGCTGTTGCCCCCGGCCAAGATCAGAGCCACGACCGCAGGCAGGGAATCTTCAGACATCTTGGGCATGCGGCTTTTCCACAGGGTTGCCGAGCACCAGGTATGGGTGGAGGAATAGGATAGGGATCCCATCCTCTCCTCACTCTAGCCGCTATGTCTGAGCCCTCTGGTCGTCTGGTTTGGAACCACTCTACCCATATCTCAGGGTTGATCCCTGTTTTGGAACGCCTGACCCGGCAGGCGGGCATTAAAACCGTGACGCCGGGCGCTCTGTCCTGCAGCCGTGGGCGGATCCCCCAGTTGCAGTTGCGGGTTTCGGTGCCGATCCGGGGCGGGTACAAGCTGGTGGCCCGCAAGGGAAGCAGCGTGCAAGAGGTGTTTGTGGTAACGGATCTCAGCCAAACCGAGCTGGAGGCAGCCATTCTTCGCTGTTTGCAGTGAGCTCTTCTGGCAACGCAACCGAGCCTCGTTCTTGCTACACAACGCTGTCCCGATCCAGGACTCCGCCCTGCCAACGCGAATAGCACATCTGATTATGAGTCAATCTTATGTCTCGTACTAGCCTCAAGCCTGCCCGCATCAGTGCTGTTTTGCCGGGATCCCTGGCAGCAGAAGCAGGCATTCGACCTGGAGAGGCCCTGGTCAGCATCAACGGCGAACGCCCCCGCGATCTCATCGACTACCGCTTCCTGATCGCTGAGGAGTGTGTAAGCCTGGAGATCTTGAATAGCCAAGGGATCCCGCGCACAGTTGAGCTGGAGAAGGGAATCGACGAGGATCTGGGGCTAGAGTTTGAGACAGCCCTGTTCGATGGCCTGATCCAGTGCGCCAACGCTTGCCCCTTTTGCTTCATCGACCAACAACCTCCGGAAATGCGGGCAACGCTGCACCTCAAGGACGACGACTACCGCCTCAGCTTTCTCTACGGCAGCTACCTCACCCTCACCAACTTGCCTGCTGCCGAATGGGAGCGCATCGCTCGCCTGCGCCTTTCTCCCCTCTACGTGTCAGTGCATGCTACCGACCCGGAGCTGCGCAGCCGCTTGCTCAAAAACCCGCGGGCTGGCCTGATTTTGGAGCAGTTGGCCTGGTTTCGCCAGCATCGCTTGCAACTGCACGCACAGGTGGTGGTCTGCCCAGGCTGGAACGATGGGGATCACCTCACCCGCACACTCCTCGATTTGGCCGCCTTTCGCCGGCCCGTAGACGGGATCCCCACCGTCCTCTCGGCAGCAGTGGTGCCGGTGGGGTTGACGCGCTTTCGCCCCCCTGGTGATGAGCTGGTTCCTGTCGATGCGGCCAAGGCCCGAGAAGTGATCCAGCAGGTGGAAACTTTGCAGGTCGGGTTTCGGCAAACATTGGGATCCACCTTTGCCTGGCTGGCCGATGAGTGGTATCTGCTGGCCGGGCGGGAACTGCCACCGGCAGAGCACTATGAAGATTACCCGCAGCTGGGGAATGGCGTGGGATCCCTGCGGCTTTTCCTCAGCCAGTTCGAGCAGCTCAAACTGCCGCCTGAGCTCCCTTCTCCCCTCAAGGTTCTGTGGGTGGTGGGCAATGCCGTAGAGCAAGCCTTCCAGCCTGTGGTGGAGCAGATGAACCGCATCCGCGGGCTGCAGTTGGATCTTTTGCCTATTGCCAGCCGATTTTGGGGCCAAACCCTGACGGTGACCGGGCTGCTGACGGGGCAGGATATCTTGGATGCCCTGAAGTCTGTGGAAAACTTGGCGGACTATGATGGGCTATTGCTACCCCAGATCGCCCTCAAGGACGGGGAGCGCTTTTTGGACGATCTGACCTGGCAAGAGGTGCAGGCCCAGGTGGGGATCCCGGTGGTGCGGGTGGACGGCGGGCCGGCAGGCTTGGTGCAGGCGGTGCAACAGCTAGAACAGGGCTATGCCTACGGCACCCTGTGTTGTTCCGCAACGCTCGGGCGAAGGGAAACTGCACCGCTGACGCGACCAAGAACAGCTTTGAGCCGAGGATCCTGAGGCGATGCAGAGGTTGCGGCGAGGATTGTTTCTGCTGCTGGGGGTGGGGCTGGGGATCCTGGCCATCACGGCTTTGGCCTCTTTCTATGTAGATCTGGCTTGGTTTGCCGAGCTGCATGCTCTGCCGGTGCTGTGGACGCGGGTGATTGCCCGCTGGGGGCTGGGCCTGGGCGCTTTCCTCTTTGCCCTGGCGGTGACGGGATCCAACATCTGCTCCTGCTGGCGGGGGGCAACCTTGACCGGGGCCTGGGCGATTGCCACAGGTTTGAGTGTTTTCTTTGCTTGGTCTCTTTCCAATCACTGGTTCACGCTGTTGCTCTGGCTGAACCAGGGGCCCGTCGGGGAGTCGGATCCCATTTTCAACCGCGATCTCAGTTTTTTTCTCTTCAGCCTGCCTTTCTGGGAGACGGTGCAGCATTGGTGCTTCAACCTGGTGCTGCTCACCTTGGTTACCGTTGTCCTCATCTACTTGGTGGAGCTGGGGCTTTCCGAGCAACGGCTGACCTTGGCCCTTTCTCTCTATGCCCAGCGGCACTTGCTGATCTTGGGGGGATCCCTGTTTCTCATTCGGGCTTGGGGCCATTGGCTGGATCGCTACGAGCTGCTCTATTCCACCCGCGGCGTTGTGTTTGGGGCCGGTTTTGCCGATGTGCATGCAACCTTGCCGGCCACGACCTTGATGAGCGGGGTGGCAGGCCTGACGGCGGTGGGATTCTGGGCTTTGGCCCGCCAGGGGATCCGCCTCAACCTTCCTTTCCTCAAGTCCTGGTGCCCTTCCTGGGCCAGCTCTCTCCTGGCGCCGGCCATCCTCTGGGGGGCCTACCTGGGGTTTGGGCTGCTAACCACCCAACTTTATCCCCAACTGGTGCAGACCTTCTTGGTCACCCCCAACGAGCTGGAGCTGGAGCGCCCCTACATCGAGGACAACATCCGTTTTACCCGTGCTGGCTTTGGCCTGGCCGATGTCGAAGTCCAACCCTTCCCGGAAGGGGGAGCCCTCACCTGGGAGATCCTGCAGCAGAATCAATCCACCCTGAGCAACGTGCGCCTCTGGGATGCGGATCCCCTATTGGCCACCTACCGCCAACTGCAAGAAATCCGCCCCTACTACCAATTTCCCTATGTGAATGTGGATCGCTACCGCATTGGGGGAGAATTGCGCCAAGTTATGCATGCCGCCCGCGAGCTGGACTTTGCCCAGGTGCCCCCCGCCGCCCAAACCTGGGTTAACCGGCGGTTTTTCTACACCCACGGCTATGGCCTCACCCTCAGCCCGGTGAATGTGGTGACCCCTGAGGGCCTGCCGGACTTTTTCCTGTCGGATATCCCGCCGCGGGTTTCTCCTCGCTACCCTGAGGTGGCCTCCGTCTTGCGGGTGGAGCAGCCGGCCCTCTACTATGGCGAGCTGACCACCACCGATGTTTTCGTGGGCGCTGAGGCGCGGGAATTGGACTACCCTGCAGCAGAGCGCTATGTGTACAGCAGCTACCGGGGCAGCGGTGGCGTGCCCATTCCCCACCTCTGGCAGCGGTTTCTCTACGCCTGGCATTTTGGCGATCTGCGCATCCTTCTCAGCCGCGAGCTGTCTTCTGCCACCCGCTTTCTCTATCGCCGCCAAATCCGCGAGCGCATCCGTCGGGTGATGCCCTTTTTGCTCTACGACCGGGATCCCTACCTGGTCATTCAAGGCGGCAAGCTCTACTGGTTTTTCGATGCCTATACCACCAGCAGCCGCTACCCCTACTCGGAGCACCTGCCCGGCTTTCCCTTCAACTACATCCGCAACTCGGTCAAGGCGGTGATGGACGCCTACAACGGCAGCATCGATTGGTACATTGCCGACCCTCGGGATCCCCTCATCCAAGCCTACGCCCGCATCTACCCCACCCTCTTCAAGCCTCTGGAGGCAATGCCGGAGCCGCTGCGGCAACACATCCGCTATCCCCAAGACCTCTTCCGCCTGCAAGCGCAGCAGTTTGCCACCTACCACATGACGGATCCCCGCCTCTTCTACAACCGCGAGGATCAATGGCAGATCCCCGGCCAGTTCCGCAACCGGCGGCGCATCCCCATGCAACCGCAATATCTCATCCTCACCTTGCCGAGGGATCCCCAAGAGGTTGCCAATCACACTCCTGAGTTCGTCCTGCTCTCCCCCTATACCCCCGTTAACAAACAGAACATGGTGGCTTGGATGGCGGCCCGCTGTGACGGGGAAAACTACGGCAAGCTGCTGGTCTACGAATTTTCCAAGCAACGCCTCATCTATGGCCCTGAACAGGTGGAAGCGCGGGTCAATCAGGATCCCTTGATCTCCGAGCAAATTTCCCTCTGGAACCAGCATGGGTCGCGGGTGAACCTGGGCACGCTGCTGGTCATCCCCATCGAGACTTCTTTGCTCTATGTTCAGCCCCTCTACATCGAAGCAGAACAGGGCCGCCTGCCCCAGCTCACCCGGGTGATCGCCGCCTACGAAGACCGGGTGGTGATGGAACCGACCCTCAGCCAAGCCTTGGAATCGCTCTTTTTGCCGAGGGGTAGCCGGTAGAGAAAGGGATCCCTTCTCATTTTTGTATTGGGTGGTTGACGAAACTTAACGGATGTTTTAAGGTTAGGGTGTCAATCTTCGCACTTCCTCAGGGAAGTTTGTTCTCATGACTACTGTTATCCAACGTCGCTCAACCAGCAACGTGTGGGAGCAGTTCTGCGAGTGGGTCACCTCCACCGACAACCGCCTTTACATTGGCTGGTTCGGGGTGCTGATGATTCCCACCCTGCTGACTGCCACCACCTGCTTCATCATCGCCTTCATCGGGGCTCCGCCTGTGGACATCGACGGGATTCGCGAGCCTGTTTCTGGTTCTTTGCTGTACGGCAACAACATCATTTCTGGGGCTGTGGTGCCCTCTTCAGCAGCCATTGGCCTGCACTTTTATCCGATTTGGGAAGCCGCCTCACTGGACGAGTGGCTGTACAACGGCGGCCCCTACCAACTGATTGTGCTGCACTTTTTGATTGGGGTGTTCTGCTACATGGGCCGCGAGTGGGAGCTGAGCTACCGGCTGGGGATGCGTCCCTGGATTGCGGTGGCCTACTCGGCGCCGGTGGCAGCGGCCACAGCAGTGTTTTTGATTTACCCGATTGGGCAGGGGTCGTTTTCGGACGGGATGCCCTTGGGGATTTCGGGCACCTTCAACTTCATGCTGGTGTTTCAAGCGGAGCACAACATCCTGATGCACCCGTTCCACCAGTTGGGGGTGGCCGGCGTGTTTGGTGGGGCGTTGTTTAGCGCCATGCACGGGTCGCTGGTGACCTCCACCCTGATTCGGGAGACCTCGGAAGAGGAGTCCCAGAACCTGGGGTACAAGTTTGGGCAAGAGGAAGAGACCTACAACATTGTGGCGGCGCACGGGTATTTTGGCCGGTTGATTTTCCAGTATGCGTCGTTCAACAACAGCCGGAGCCTGCACTTTTTCCTGGCGGCGTGGCCGGTGGTGGGGATCTGGTTTACGGCGCTGGGGATCAGCATTATGGCGTTCAACCTGAACGGGTTCAACTTCAACCAATCGATTGTGGACAGCAACGGTCGAGTGGTGGGGACCTGGGCAGACGTGTTGAACCGTGCCAACCTGGGGATGGAAGTGATGCACGAGCGGAATGCGCACAATTTCCCGCTGGACTTGGCGGCGGTGGAAGTGGCGCCTGCGGTGCGTGGCTGATGGTCTGACCTGACGGCTTGACAAAAGCAGACGATCCCCTGGCCAATGCCGGGGGATTTTCTTGTTGTTTCCCTGGCGGCAACAGTGAAGTTGCATCCATAGCCGTTTCAGTTTAGGGCGAGATGCCTGGGCTGCCAAGAAAGGCCCCACGATCAGGTGCATTCAAGGCCTTAGGTGTGGGTAGAGCAGGCAGGGTACACCGGCCAGGTAGTGGGGTTGGATGTGGGTCTGGCCAGCTTCTACACCGACAGCAATGGGCAAGTGGTGTCACATCCCCTCGCGACAGCGGGACGGAGTCCTTGGTTTCCGCTCAAACTAGGACACTGCACCCGCACCCAAAACGTTGAATTCATAGAGCCAGAAGGCTTCTCTCAATGGCCTGGGCGTCTCACCCTAACCTGAAGCGACTATAACTCAATTATCCAGACTCCATTATCTAGGCAGACATACCCCAGTTGCTTGAGGATTTGCAACTACTAAAATGTAGTTGCCCCAATCCTGATCCCCGCCAGAATTGACCGCGTTCCCCTATCCTACACATAACGGCTAATGTCTTCCCCCCGTTCTGCCAGAAACGACAAAGCCCGGAAGCGCAGCCCTGCCACCTGGTCGTAGAGGGGGTTGAGCTTACACATGGGCGGAATGTGCATCACCTTATGGCCAAACAGCACCACATCTCGCTCAAAGGGGCAGCGGGCCGGGATCCACTGGCAAAGGAAATGGGCCAAGCGTGGATCGCGGATGCTAAAGTTATCCATAGCCGATTGAATGGGACGCAATGGAGCCTGCAACCAGTCGCGCAGGTGAGTTGTAGGTTTGAAGTGCACGGAAGTCATGGAACCGGTCAGCTCCTGAGGAGCTCTGCGAGCACGTTGCCAAGAAATCGTTGTGGAACCCATAAGCTTTCACCTCACACCTTTACCTTTGAAGAAGGAGCAACCTTTGATCGATTACGGCGCATGAAATCGTCAATAATCGACAATTCTTATGCTTTGTGTCGAGTTTGTATTGAGGGAAACATTAGCCATCTCTCTTCCCTCTGTTAGTCTGCCTTCTCCAACGGAAAGCTTGCTTCTGTAAACAAGAATCTCTGCTCAACGTTGTAGAGCTACATGTTTTGTCTCCAAAAGTTAACATGTAACGAAAAATACAAAAACTCCTCTGCTCTTGTCCACCAGCCGATTCCCTGTCAGGATCCCTGAAGTTCCTCAGCTTGGGCTCTGGAGCCAGATGGGTATCCATCGCTCCTATTTCTAGGATGGAACAAGCCCTTTGGGCGGAGTAGGGGGATCCCCGTAATCACACTTGCCTTGGCAGGGTTGTTTTTCTTTTGATCGAGTTTGGCTTGGGAGCGTCTCGGTTGGGAGTTACGGAGGATGACAGCCAAGGGATGCCGGCTGCTGAGCGTTCTACAATGCCAGGAGAGATTCCCAGCGGGTGCACATCCGGCGGTGGGTTGGGATCCTTGATTTTGTCTCTGGCTTTCTTGAGAGGCTGCCCATGAAATTGGCCTATTGGATGTACGCTGGCCCTGCCCATATCGGCACGCTGCGGGTGGCCAGTTCTTTCAAAAATGTTCACAGCATCATGCACGCCCCCCTTGGGGACGACTACTTCAACGTGATGCGTTCCATGTTGGAGCGAGAGCGGAACTTTACCCCGGTGACCACCAGCGTTGTCGATCGGCAGGTGTTGGCGCGGGGATCCGACGAAAAGGTGATTCGCAACATCGTCCGCAAAGACGGGGAGGAGCACCCGGATCTGATCGTCGTCACCCCCACCTGCACTTCCAGCATTTTGCAGGAAGATCTGCATCACTTTGTCCGGCAGGCCCAGTTGGCCAGTCGCTGCGACGTAATGCTGGCAGATGTCAACCACTACCGGGTTAACGAATTGCAGGCAGCAGATCGCACCCTGCACCAGATTGTGGAGTTCTACATCACCAAAGCTCGCAAACAGGGGGAGCTGAACGACTCGCCCCAAAAGACGGAGCGGCCTTCCTGTAACATCCTTGGCATTTCCACCCTAGGGTTTCACAATGCCCACGATCTGCGGGAGCTGAAGGTGCTGCTGCGGGATCTGGGGATCCAGCTCAACCTGGTGATCCCGCAAGGGGCCAGTGTCCACGATCTCAAACACCTGGGGCGGGCTTGGTTTAATGTGGTGCCCTACCGGGAGCTGGGGCCGATGACAGCTCGCTATCTGCAGCAGGAATTCGGCATGCCTTACATTGAGATCACCCCGATGGGGGTGGTGGAAACGGCTCGCTTCATCCGCCAGATCCAGCAGATCCTAAACGAGCAAGGGATCCCTGTCGATTACGAAGCCTACATCCAGGAGCAAACGCTGCACATTTCCCAAGCGGCCTGGTTTTCCCGCTCCATCGACTGCCAAAACCTAACCGGCAAAAAAGCGGTGGTCTTCGGGGATTCCACCCACGCGGCGGCCATCACCAAAATCCTGGCCCGCGAGATGGGGATCCACGTGGTGTGGGCGGGCAGCTATTGCACCTACGATGGGGAGTGGTTCCAGGCAGAGGTGGGAGGGTATTGCGATCAGATCTTGATGACGGAGGATCACACCCGCGTGGCGGACGCCATTGCCCAGGCGGAACCTGCTGCGATTTTCGGCACCCAGATGGAGCGGCATGTGGGCAAACGGCTGCGGATCCCTTGTGGGGTCATCTCGGCCCCCATCCACGTGCAGGATTTCCCTATCGGCTACCGGCCCTTTTTGGGCTACGAGGGCGCCAACCAAATTGTGGACTTGATCTACAACTCCTTTACCCTGGGCATGGAAGATCACCTGTTGGAGATCTTCGGTGGCCACGACACCAAGGAGGTGATTCACAAGAGCCTGAGCGCCGATTCCGACCTCATCTGGACGCGGGAAGCCCAGGCGGAGCTGAACAAGGTGCCCGGCTTTGTGCGCGGCAAGGTTAAACGCAACACCGAAAAATTTGCCCGCGAACGAGGCTTGACCGAGATCGGTGTGGAGGTCATGTACGCCGCCAAAGAAGCTTTTGGAGCTTGAAGGGATCCCGTCGGCAGCCTTTATCCTGTGTGCGATCCCTATCTAAGCTGGCGTATGCGTCTCCTGGTTACCGGCGGGGCGGGCTACATCGGCAGCCACACTTGCAAAGCTCTGGCGGCCTCTGGCCACCTCCCCATTGCTTACGACAACTTGGTTTACGGGCACCCCTGGGCAGTTCGCTGGGGGCCGTTGGAGATTGGAGATCTTGCCGACCGGAAGCGGCTTGATCAAGTCATCCAGCACCATCGCCCAGAAGGGGTGATTCACTTTGCTGCCTATGCCTATGTGGGCGAGTCGGTCAAGGATCCCGGCAAATACTACCGCAACAACGTGGCCGGATCCCTGAACTTGCTGGAGGCCATGCGAGATCACGGGATCCCTTACCTGGTGTTCTCCAGCACCTGTGCCACTTACGGGGTGCCAGAGCGGATCCCTATTCCCGAAAGTCATCCGCAACGTCCCATCAACCCCTACGGCCAGAGCAAGCTAATGGTGGAGCAGATCTTGCAAGATTTCCAGGTTGCCCACGGGATCCGATCCATTAGCCTACGCTACTTCAATGCCGCCGGAGCCGATCCCGATGGTGAAATTGGGGAGGCCCATGACCCGGAAACCCACCTGATCCCCTTGGTGTTGGAGGCCGCCGGCGGCCAACGTCCTCACATCACGGTTTTTGGAGATGACTACGATACCCCCGATGGCACCTGTATCCGCGACTACATTCACGTCACCGACCTGGCTCAAGCCCACGTGTTGGCGGTAGAAGCGCTGGCCTCTGGCCGACCCGTACCAGCAGCCTACAACCTGGGCAATGGCCAAGGCTTTTCCGTCAAAGAGGTCATTGCCACCGCAGCAGCCGTGACCGGAAAGCGGATCCCGGTGCAAATGGGAGCACGTCGACCTGGGGATCCCCCGCGCTTGGTGGGCGATGCCGGCGCCATCCTTCGCGATCTCAACTGGAAACCTCTCTACACCGACCTGGCCGAGATCATTCAAACTGCCTGGCGCTGGCACCAGAAGCGACCCTATTTCGGCAAATCTAGGCCCCCGTTGAGCTAGGAGCGTCTAACTTGGCGGGCGATAGGATAGGGAGGAACCGCTTGGTTAACCACTGCCCCGCATGGACGATAAGACCACACCCGATACCCTCGCGGTTGTCATGACCACAGTGGGATCCGAAGCCGAGGCCCATCGCTTGGCCCATACCCTGGTGGCCGAACGTTATGTGGCCTGTGCCCAGGTCTTGCCCGGGATCACGTCCTACTATCGTTGGCAGGGATCCCTGCAGACCGATGCCGAGTTCCTCATCCTGCTCAAATTGCCCGCAACTGCCTACCCCCGCCTGGAACAACGGCTGCGAGAGCTGCACCCCTACGCTGAGCCCGAGATCCTGGCTCTGGCAGCCACTCAAGTGAGCACAACCTATTTGGCTTGGGCCCGAGACCAGGTAGGGTGAGGAATAGCACGAGGTTGGCCATGATCGCCCTCTACCCCGGCAGCTTTGACCCCATTACCCTTGGACATCTCGATGTTATCGAGCGGGCCAGCCGTCTTTTTTCCAAGGTAATCGTCGCCGTCTTGAAAAACCCCAACAAAACCCCTCTGTTCAGCCCCGAGCAGCGGCAGGCCCAGATTAGCCTGTCCACAGCCCATCTCAAAAATGTTGAAGTTGATACGTTTTCAGGTCTGACGGTGGCCTACGCCCGTCAACGGGGGGCAAAGGTGATCGTGCGCGGCTTGCGAGTTTTGTCGGACTTCGATGTGGAGCTGCAAATGGCCCACACCAACAAGCTGCTGGCTCCCGAACTGGAAACCTTGTTCCTTGCCACCGCCAGCGAGCACAGTTTTGTCAGCAGCAGCCTGGTGAAGGAGGTCGCCAAGCTGGGCGGCCCCATCGATCATCTGGTGCCCGCTCCGGTGATTCGAGATTTGCGGGAGCGCTTTCCCTTGGCCTGAGGGCTCAGGGATCCCCTCTCCTTCCCCAATCAAAATTCAAAGGGCTGCATCCCTGCCGTCACCGGATCAAACCCCACCGGGAAGCAGGTGCTGTGATTGTAGAGGGATCCCCTCAAATTGGCCCCTTCCAAGCAGGCTCCCTCAAGGTCGGCATAGCGCAGGTCGGCACAGCGCAGATCAGCCTTCGCCAGATTGCTGCCCCGCAGGTTGGCGTAGCGCAGGTTAGCCCCATGCAAATCGGATCCCTCGAGATTGGCCCCTCGCAGATCGACCCCCCTCAAAAAGGCATACTCCAAGCAGGACTGGGGAAAATGGCGCTCTCCCCGCTGGTAGCGGCTGAGCAACTCTGAGGCCCCTTGTAGAGCACACTGGGCAATGGTTTGAGTCATGGTACTGCTCCCAAATCAGACTGGATGCCTTATCTCTATCCTCATCCCTATCATCGGGTTGACCAGGTTTTGATCATCCCTGCTTAACAAATGATTTCAGTTTTTGAGTGGATTGTTGCCCCCAAGTTTTTTTGGAAAGATCTATCCTCAGAGATATAGAAGTCTTTCCTAATCGGCAGCTTGTGCGGCAATGTTTCTTAATTCTTTTTGTGAAGAATACTTAACGGCTGGGCTTGATCGCCAACCCCAAACCCCACCGGGAACGCAAGCTGACCTGATCTTGCTGGGCTGTATGAATCCCTCAATTTCTTCTTTTTCAGCACTCCCCCAACCAGAAGGTGTTTCTCCAGAGCTGATTGAACCAAGATAATTGGGACAATGATCGACTGGATCACATCCGTAGTTTGCGATTGAGTAGGGATTCTCTGCAAGCGATATAGACCCTTATCTCTGTTCAGGATGTTCACCTTTCTTTAACTAGAGCTCTATGCCCAAACGTAAGCGAATCGGGATCCTCACCAGCGGCGGCGATTGTGGCGGCCTCAACGCCGTGATTCGAGCGGTGGTGCGGCGGGCCCGCGACTACGACATGGAAGTTTATGGCATCAAAGATGCGACGGCAGGGCTCATGGCTCGACCGGTGGAGGCGGAGCTGCTGGATGTGAAGCGGGTTTCCGGCATTTTGCGCTACGGCGGCACCATCTTGGGCACCGTGAACAAAGGCAACCCCTTCGCCTACCCTATGCCCGATGGCAGCTTGGTGGATCGCTCGGCAGAGGTGATCACCGGCTACCACCGGCTTGGGTTGGATGCGCTGATCGGGGTGGGGGGGGATGGCAGCTTGGCCATTCTCCGGCAACTGGCCCTGCAGGGGGATTGGAACTTTGTCGGGATCCCCAAGACCATCGACAACGATGTCGGTGCCACCGAGTATTCGGTGGGGTTCAACACGGCTTTGAGCGTGGCTGTGGAAGCCCTAGATCAGCTCACCTACACGGCCATCAGCCACAGCCGAGTCATGGTCATGGAGGTGATGGGGCGGGATGCTGGCCACATTGCCATCAGCGCTGGCATTGCCGGGGGGGCGCATGTGATTTTGATCCCGGAAATTCCCTACAAGCTGGAGAATGTCTGCAAAAGAATCCGCGACCGCAAAGAGCGAGGCAATAACTTCAGCATTGTGGTGGTGGCAGAGGCGGTTCGCACCGAGTCGGGGGAGCCGGTGACCCACACCAACAGCCTGGGGCAGTCTCTCTACGGCGGCATTGGCCATTACATCGGCAATGAGATCGCCCTGCGCACCGGCATCGAAACCCGGGTTATGGTTTTAGGCCACCTGCAGCGGGGAGGTACGCCTTCTCCTCTGGATCGCCTGCTGGGAGCAGCCTTTGGGGTGGCTGCTGTGGACTTGATCGCCCAAGGCAAATACGACCGCATGGTGGCCTGGCAAAATCGGCGGGTGGTGGATGTACCCCTGGCAGAGGCCATCTCCCAGTATCGGCGGGTGGAGGTGGACGGGGCTTTGATCGCCACAGCCATTGGCTTGAATACCTATGTGGGCGAGGTGGATCCGCAGCTTTTGCGCAGCATTTCCCCCTGATCTTCCGGCAAAAACGACACGTGGGCAGAGACAATCTTCCAGCCGATATCGGGGAACCTGTACCCCATCTGGCTTTGGCGGCCCAAGCGAGGGATCCCGTTCACCGGACGGCGAAACTCTAGGGTGACCGAGCCGCAATCCGCCCCAAAGGTGACCACCTGCAAACGCAGCATCTCGCGGGCCAAATTCGTGGGAGGGCGCTGTTGGCGAAAAGCCTTGATCTCGTCTCCCCCGTAGAGATTTTCCCTCACACCAAAGCGCACCACCTGGGGGCCATCCCAAAACAGGCGGGTTAGGGTGAGCACATCATTGCTCGTCAGGGCAGCTTCGTACTGATGGTAGAGTTCGGTTAGCTCTGCCACCACCTCGGGGCGATTGACCAGAGTCATGGGCCAGGCTCTTGTGCAGTCGAAATGGGCCTTGCCATCTTATCGGCTCAAGGAGCAGCAGGAGGTTCTAAAAGAACAGCGGGATTCCCCACCTTGCTCTGTCAGACAGCAGACAGCGGCAAGACATCTCCGGGTAGTCGGATCCAAGTCTAGGGGCTGAGAACGGCTTGCAAAGACCGCACATCGCAGTAGTACACCTGATGGCGGTGGGCATACCCCTTCAGCTCCACAGCCCGATGGGAGAAGCAGGCGGCTGCCTGCCCCAGCTGTTTGGCCAAGCAGGTATAGGTGTCCTGGCTGATCGCCAGGTCGGCGTTGAGGGTGCGGGTAGCGCTCTCGATGCGAAAGGCCAAATTCACCGTATCTCCCAGAGCCGTATATTCTTGGCGGGTGTTGTTGCCCACCTGGCGCACGATTGCCGAGCCTGTGTTGACCCCTGCCCCCAGACGAATGGGAGAAGGCAGCGGAAACTCACCGTTCAGCTGCTCGGTCATTTGAAACAGCTTCGCTATGGCCTGCAAAACCGACTTCACATCGAGGTGAATTCCCGGCGCTTCAACTCCTCCCAGGGGAGCGGTGTTGGCCTGGGGCACATGGAACCAAACGGCCATAATCGCATCGCCAATGTATTTATCGACAGTGCCCCCGTACTGCTGAATGATATCCCCACCCCGCCGGAACCAATCTCCCATCACCTGGGAAAGCAGGCGCTCGTCCAGTTGTTGAGTCAGTTGTCCGTACCCTCGCACATCCACCACCGCCACCGAGATCAGCCAGCGGGTTTGTAAAACCAGGGTGTCCGAAGGTTTGGCCGCGGGGCTGGGTTCTGAGCTGGCCAGGGATCCGCTGTGGAACTCCAGCTGGGATTGTCCAAGGGTGAGGTGATCCCCATCCTGCAGCAGGGTGGGAATGCTGACGCGGCGATTGTTGACAAACGAGCCGTTGCGGCTGCCCAGATCGATGAGATAGATGCTGTTGTTGTCGAGGTATTGCAGCAGGGCATGTTGGCGGGAAACGCTGGGATCGCTCAAGACGATGGCGTTGTCTTCATCACGGCCTAGGGTCCAAGCGGTCGCTCCCGAGAGAACGTGTTTTCTTTGGCTGCCATCCGGCTCTTTTAAGATCACGTAGGGCGCGGCGGTGGCGGCAGATTCGCCTGTGACGCTCATGATGAGATGAATTCTAGACGCGACCACACTTTAATACGATACCCCGCTTGCCTTCGGTTGATGGGGGGTATCCGGGCTCGATTTCTGAGCCGCCTCTGCTGGGAGATGGAGGTCTGAGGATGGGCTTGGCGGGGGGCCAACCCGACCGATATCATTTTGTGTAGATACGTTAAGGTCTATGCTGGATCCCTCCCATCCCATTCCCGCTGAGCAACAGCCGCTCCGGCAATATGCAGAGCTGAGGGAAGCCTTTCCTTTTTCCTGGCCTGCTTTGGGGTGGATCCCTTACTTAAAACGAATCTTTGGGGTTTGGGGAGCTGTTGTGCTGGCGGTTTCCCCGCTGGTTTGGAGCAGCTTTGCCGGAGATTGGGGCCACTTTGTCTCTGGGTCGGTGCTGGGGGCCAATGTCTTGCTCGGCCTGGTGTTGCTCCATCTCTACTTGGGATGGGCTTATGTGCGGCGGCGCTTGGTACAAGCCCAGATTCCCTATGAAGAAAGTGGCTGGTACGATGGGGCGATGTATGCCAAGTCAGAAGAGGAGCTGGCTCAGCATCGGCTGATTGTCAGGTATCAGATTGATCCTGTGTTGCAGCGCCTGCGACGGAGCTTGTGGGGCGTAGTGGGCTTGAGTGGGTTGGTGGCCCTGCTGTGGCCTCTGGGGTAGGCAGTTGGTTGGCTGTTTTTAGGATCCCGGACAGTGCACATCACTTCTGATCTGGCTCAAACCCTGCGACCCACCGCTGTGGCCATCGGGAACTTCGATGGCTTGCATCTGGGCCATCAGAAGGTGCTGCAGCCGATTCGAGATTCTCTTCAGGGGGTACGTACTGTCCTCACCTTTCATCCCCATCCCCAGGAAGTCTTGACGAGGCGGCCTCAGCTGTTGCTCACTCCCCCTGCCGAAAAGCTGGATCTGTTGGCGCAAATGGGCTTTGAGCAGGTGGTACTGCTCCCCTTCACCCCTGCATTTGCCTGCCAGCCCCCCCAAGAGTTTATCCAAACGGTACTTGAACAGGGCCTGCGCGTTCGCCATCTCAGCGTCGGTTGGGATTTTTGCTTTGGTCACCGTCGCTCCGGCAACGCCCAAACGCTCCAGGCTTGGGGATCCGAGCGCTGCATTCCGGTGGAGGTGATCCCGGAGACGAAACTCAACGGGGAACGGGTGAGCAGCTCTCGCATTCGAGCTGCCTTGGCGACCGGGGAGGTGTCCACCGCCGAAGCGCTCTTGGGTCGTCCTTACCGGCTAACGGGAGAAGTGGTGCAAGGGGATCAGCGGGGCCGACAACTGGGCTTTCCCACCGCCAACCTCCGCTTGCCTCCGGAGAAGTTTTTGCCCCGCGATGGGGTGTACAGCGTTTGGGTGGATGTGCCTGCTGCTGCGGCAGCTCTACCTGGGGTGATGAACATTGGCCATCGGCCCACGTTTGCCGGTTTACAGCACACCGTCGAGGTGCATCTATTGGATTGGACAGGAGATCTCTACGGGCAAGAGGTGCGGGTGGCGCTACGGGGCTTTATCCGCCCAGAGCGGAGATTTCCCACGGTGGCAGACTTGGTTCAACAAATTCAGCAAGATTGCCAAACGGCTCGTCAGCAGTTGGGCTTGGCCGAGCAAGTGGGTATGGTCTAAAGAGATCTACCTCCTTTCTGAAGAGAGCTCGCAAGCGCCAAGGCTCACCCAGGCGCTGGTGCCATCTCGCCAGTATTCTTTTTTCCAGATGGGGGCGTTGTGCTTGAGGGTGTCGATGGCAAATTGGCAGGCAGCAAACCCTTCGGCCCGATGAGGGGTGCCCACCGCCACCAAGACGCTGATCTCGCCAATGCGCAGCTTGCCGATGCGGTGGTGGATGACCACACTGTTGGCATCTGGCCAGCGCTGCTGAATTTGTCGGGCAATATCGGCGAAGACCTTCAGAGCCATGGGCTCGTAGGCTTGGTATTCCAGGTAATCGACAGGGCGGCCATTGGTGTTGTCTCGAACAGTGCCGCTCATCACCACCACAGCTCCATTGCCCGGATGGGAGGCCTCTTGGTGGACACGGTCGATGAACAGGGGAGCCAGGGTGATCTGGAAGGAAGTCTTCAGGACGGTCAGGAGCATGACTCTAGTCAATAATAAGCTCAACTATACTGAAAATAATGTATAATATGTTCAGTACGGATTACTACCAG